>CAZPXJ010000268.1:0-3023 GCA_964590855.1 uncultured archaeon | reverse complement strand
TGATTTCAGTACCATTTATGTAGAGGATAACAATGTTGCTCATGACTATTATGATTGGGGTATAGCCTTATTTTTTGACGATACTTACTATTGGCGTGTACGAGCCTATGATGGTTCTTGGTCAAGTTGGTCAGAAGAATGGGAATTTACCATTGATACTGTTGCTCCAGGAGTAACTACGTTAGTATCACCATCCGACGGTGGTTATGTCACAACTTCACAACCTACTCTAGAATGGACTTTGATTTCAGGGGCAGATGCACATAATTATGAAATTGATAATAATGCCGATTTTTTAAGTAAAGAAGTAGATATGACTGTAGGAAGTATGTGCTCAGTGATAACACCTTCACTTGCTGATGATTCCTACTACTGGAGAGTAGCTGTAAGAGATGACGCAGGAAACTGGGGAAGCTGGAGTACAGTGTGGCAGTTTACTGTAGATACTGTACCACCTGGAGTACCTGGAATAAGTTGGCCAACAAATGGACAAGTGATAAATGATGTGTCACCAGATTTAACTGTACAAGCTGTATCTGGAGCGAATTATTACCAATACCAAGTAGATGATGATAGTGATTTAACTAGTCCTTTGGCCGAGGGTGGAGGAGCATCTACTGTTTTTACAGAAGCATTCTTTGCCACTTATGATGCAGATTATTACTGGAGAGCAAGAGCAAGAGATGCAGCAGGGAATTGGGGGTCATGGAGTGCAACATGGTCATTTACTATTGATACAATCGGACCAGATCCACCAACACTTGTTTCACCATCTAATAATGCTATTCTCGCTACAATTGAACCAATTCTGGAATGGTCTTCAGTACCAGATGCATCAACTTATGAGTTATGGATTATGGAGGATGATCTAGGCGTAGAAATTGCTTATTACGTGTCTGAAACTTTCAAACTTCTGAATGAAGGCGAACATCTTTATGATGATGAGTGGTACTGGAAAGTGAGATGTGTTGATTCAATAGGGAACTGGGGGCCATGGAGCAATCTTTCGTATTTTACGATAGATACTACTCCCCCTGATGCACCTATTTTAACGACTCCTGTTGACGATACTATTACAAATGGCAGTGATCTATCTTTCAGTTGGGAAGCCGTTGGTGATGCAGTAGAATATCAGCTTCAAGTCGATACTTCCCTCTCATTCACATCTCTAACTATTAATACAACTACTGTACTGACAGATTTTACTTATTTTCTTGGTTTCTCTAATAACACCTATTTTTGGAGAGTACGAGCTAGAGATATTGCAGAACATTGGAGTGAATGGAGTACAACGAAATCTTTTCATGTTGATACTATTGGACCAGATGCTCCGAATTTAATTTCACCTTCAGATAGTGAAACACTTACAGATAATACTCCAATAATCCTCTGGGATACTTCTGTTGGTGCAACTGAATACCAATTATTGATTGATAATGACTTAGACTTCTCTTCTCCAATACTATCTGTAAATACAACTGAGGTATACTATAATATCATGTCATCTTTAAGTAATGGAGAATACTACTGGAAAATCCGAGCAAAAGATTCACTAGATAATTGGGGTTTTTGGAGTTCTATATGGTCATTTACGATAGAGATTGTTGTAGTACCAGAATATAGTGGTTCAATAAACTGGATAACATTAGCTTTTATTCCACTTACTTTTGTAATAATTAGAACGAAGAAAAGAACTAGAAATAACTAGTTCATTATAGTTTTTTTTCTTTTTTTCAAATAATGAGTTATGATGTACTTTTGTGTAACTGTGTAAGTAAAAAAATACTAAAAAAAACTCAAAATTTGTATCCTATACTAGAAACTAATTATATTTTTTCATCGATATACTTCCTCGGGTGGATCTAGTTCTAATATAGTGTGATTTCCACTACTCCATGATTCAATCTTCCCGCACCAAATTGGAGAGAAATCGCTTCTTTGACGCAAGTAAACACTCACCCAATCATAAGGTGCAATCATTACATGCCAACTTACTTCAAGTTCCCAAAGATCAGATTTGAAGAGAAAGTGTTCAACTATTAATATCTCTATACCACTAGATATCCCCTCCCAAGTTGTATTTTCGTTAATTTGAAAATCTGGTTTGTTCTGTGAGAAATAGGAAATAAAAGGTTCTATTTTTGTTTCAGCATAACTTGAATCGTCCAAGGTCCAATTAACTACTCTAACTATGGCTGTATCTGAAGCTTTCAAATCTCCAAACTGAACTGCTAATTTTACTTCGATATCGATATTAAGATGTTCAGAAGTTGGAGTTAAGAAAATCTCAAAGAGTCGTGATTCAACTGTTTTGTTCCATAGATGGTAGTTATATTCAATTGTTGTATTTGTTTCTATATTGAAAGAAAAAGCATTATCTGTAGCATCACCTAAATAAGATAGGTTGGCAATTAACCATGCTGTATGGTTAGGACATGATTTCATGGTTTTAGGGAAAAACTCAACTTGCAGATCTGTATCTTGGTTTATATTAATTGAAATCAAAATTATACTAACTGTTGAAACAGATATAATAGTGACAATTCCAAGAATCATAAGTAACTTTTTGTTGTTTCGTTTAAGTATACCAAAGTTCATTTTCAACAACCTTGTTGGATTGTGATTATAGACATTTAATTTCATTCTTGTGTAAAATAATGCACATTGAAATAATCTAAAAAATAGCTTAACATGTTTAGAGTAAGAGAATGGAGTAAGAGAATTCGCAAATTAATTTTTGAAGTACAAGCTTACTACTTTCATAATTTCTAATTTTTCAGTTTATTTTAAAACTATTTTTAGAATATCTTACGCACTTAGAAAGTGGATTTGTGTCAATTTTCTGCAAAACAATTTTATAGTTATCTGACATTTTGTAAACTTATTGCTCTAGATGGTGTTCACCTTGAAAAAACCGAATTTGTATTCTATATTAATAGTTCCTCTTTTGATTTTCCTTGTTTCAGTACCAATGACTGTAACTTCTATAATTAATCATTCTAATCCATTTAATCTAAATCTTG
>CAZPXJ010000267.1:0-3066 GCA_964590855.1 uncultured archaeon | reverse complement strand
TTGGACACACTTATCTCAAGCAGTTTCGACCAGCGAAGGATACGCAGTTGTATCGTATGATATAACAGAAGCATCTGGGACCAAATATTTCAAAGTAATTTTAGGTCTACTAACAGCTTATAGTTCTACAGGTTTAGGGAAAGAAACTGTTATTGTCACTGCTCCTCAAATCAATTGCATATATGGTAGCGCAGTTGGTTCGCATAATTTAGCTTTATTCCAACTTGCTGCACTCATCCAAGATAATGAAGGTAATCCAATCGTTGATCAGATGGTTATATTCTTCATGCAAGGAGCTCTCGATCCTATCTTCACTTACACTAATGAAACTGGGTGGGCTACTTCAGCTAATGGATATATCAGCTGGAATTCAGGCTTTTATTCCAACTCTTTTTGGGTATCTCTTTCCATGAATTCTAACCACTATATTTATCCCTCTACAACTTATGGTGACATTAATATTCTCAGGAACAACCTCACTATACTATCTGAAAATACCGTGCAAAGCATATGGAATGAACCTTTAGATGTTCATCTTAGTTTCCTCGATGCTGAAAATGATAGTGTTCCAAATTTGAATCATGAAATAATTTTATACAACAATAAAACCGGTCAGAATACTTCTTTAGGTCTTTACCAAACTGACGCAAACGGAAATAATACTCTTTCCTTCTCTGAAGCATTTTTCGAACCTGGAGAATATTTAATTATTATCAAAGTCAATTATCAAAATTACAATTATATCGAAAAAACTATTCCATTAACAATAAGAAGTGACAAAGCAGATGTTTCAATAAATATTGGAACCAATGTAACCTATATTTATGGTTCAACCGTTCATCTTGAGATGTATGTTGTAGATCACCTTGGTAACCCTATAGAGAACATCTTAGTGTTTGTGCATGTTTCCTTACCTAATTTTATAGATTTCTGGGATGACATTCACATTCTTACTACAAATTCTTCAGGTTATGCTGAATTGGATTTAATACTTGATCTAGAAGCTGGAGACATATTAAATATGCTCATCAACACAGCTGATTACTTCATCGGAGATTTCCTCTATTATGAAGGAGCTGATTCCTTTGTTTCTTTCTTCACTTGTGATCCAACTAGCAGCTATTTTGAGCAACTATCAGATATAAATTGTATTAATCAAGAAACCATCACAATAACAGGTAGGTTGATGTCTGGAGGTTCTCCTATCAGTTCTCAAATTGTTAGCATAACTATTCTAGGACAATTATACTTAGTAGTCACAGATGCTAATGGTTACTTCAGTTTGTCTTATCGACTCACTCAAGGTGGAGATATTTTAGTCTATGTAGAATTTGATAGCTCAGAAAATTATTTACCTGTAAGTCAAACTATTCATCTTTATAGCAATCCCTCCACCATCACTTTGACCGGAGCGGACTTATATCATACAACAGCTGATCCCGTTACTTTGATTATCAATCTCGATACCTCCTATGGCACTACACCTCAAGGAGTAGCTGTAAATATTTATTGGTTCGATGGCGAAAGTTGGATCTTTCTTGATACAGTGTATTCCGATGAAAACGGTATCGCAACTTATGTATCAGGGATAGTTTTTCCACTTGGCAGTTTCTTGTGGAAAGCAAAAGTTGAAACATCACTAGACTGGCTAGAATCAGAGACCACACATATTTTACAGATAGGGATAGGTACACTATTAACCATCTACACTCCTGCAAGTGTTGAGTACCAAGAAATTATCACTCTGACTGCATATGTTACTGATGAATATGGAAATCCGCTACTTGTTGAAGTTTATTTCTATATTGATGGTATGTTTATTGGTTCAGCTTTGACAGATACAAACGGATATGCTTACCTAGGCTGGAATGTTAATCTCTCACCTGGGGATTATCAGGTATCAGTTCATATGATTGATACTGGTATGTATCTCGGTTCAACAAACACTTCACCAATTACTATTAAGAAAACGGCTAGTTATATTTCTTGTAATGACGAATTCATGTTTTACAGTGAAACCTCTTCCTTAGAGATCTATCTTTATTCTGCTACTGCCAATATTTCAACAGCTTATGTTAATTTGAATATTACAGGTATTCTTGATGAGCAGATATTATCTAACGGTCAAGGATTAGCTTTATGGTTTATTCCACTTCTTGAACCAGGTGTCTATACAGTCAGAATCTACTTCATAGGTAACAGCTTTTACTTTAGTTCTGAACTATTTATTACTCTACAAGTGGATAAAATGCCTACTACAGTAAACTTTGGTGCTCCTAATCAATTCTATGAACCAATATACGAAATCTTTGGCTACGTAGAAGATTCTTTCAATCAACCTATAGATGGTGTTGAGCTCGTTCTTACAATCGACGGAGTAGTTATGGATACTACCTCCTCAGATACTTTTGGCTATTTTGAATTTCATATTAACCTTCTTCCTGGTACTTATGATATTGAGATAAGTTATGCAGGAGACGAACATTTTCTTTCCTCTAACTACCAGAAGATCATGTACATCTGGAAAATTGACACATCTATTCAAGCCGATGTTGTTTGGGAAAATTTGACTATTACAGTGGATGCGTTGATATTAGATATGTATGGCCAACCCATTAGTGACCAATTGATTTTCTTCTATCTTGATGGAGTGTATATGGACCATGTAGTAACAAATAGTTCAGGTTATGCTTCTGTTGTTTTGAATGGAATTACGCCGGGAACATATGTTTTAGAAATAAACTTTTCTGCAACTCTCATCTATTCCAGTTCTTCTCAAACAATAGTTGTTGATCAAGATAAATTACAAGCAGAAATGAGTGTTAACATAATTGATGGAATTTATGGTACAGTCACCACGACCATTGAGGTTTATCTAACTAGTGAAGGAATACCACTTGCTGACCAGAGTATTAGACTCTTAATTAATGGGCAGCTGTATGTAGGTATAACCAATAGTACAGGATATTTGTTAATTTCCTTAGATATTTATACAAATGCGGGATATTATTCAATTTCAATAGACTATCTAGGAGATGAAGTATATACAGCTGTAAATATTATTAC
>CAZPXJ010000266.1:0-3068 GCA_964590855.1 uncultured archaeon | reverse complement strand
AAATAATGTCAATTTCTCAAGACGAAAAAGTAGAAGAATTGAAGTTACTATGTCTTAGAGGAGAATATCAAGAGGTAGAGCGTGGATGTAAGAAGCTCTTAGAACAAGATTTATCTGAGAGAAATGAAATTGAACTCCAAATCTTGTTAGCTAGATTTCATCACCATTTCTATTTTACTACTAGAGGCGTTCACAAAGTTACTGAAGAAGATGTTAATGCAATACAAACAACCTATGAAAAATGTAAACAGTTAGGTGATGATCAGTTAATTGTTAGAAGTTTATATTGGTATATAAAACTTCAAGGTAAAATCTATCCTCTTAAAAATCGCTTACTCACTTATACTGAAGCTAAACAATTTCTAGATTCACTTGATTATGATAGTTTTGAATCAAATCAATACATTATAGCTATAATTGCTTTATTAGAACATCAGGAACAGATAGATCTAAGTATTGTTGAGACTGGATTAATAAAGTTCAAAGACAAACAAATTCTTCACAAACTGGAACAAGCTCTTGTCACAACAGAACCTAAGAATAATAAACTTAATTCAATTCATCTCGAATATCGAATGCTTCTACACAGGGAGTTATGGTGGGGGTATGAGCTATTACATGATTATGAAGAAAGTGTTCAACATCTTAGAAAAGCAATGGATGTTGTTGAAATAACTACGAATAAATATTACATGGCTAGACAACTTTGGGAGTTATCAGCCTATCATCTAAATAGAGGAGAACACAATCTCTTCTTTGATCTAGCTATGAAATCATTAGAAATTAGTAAAGAACTTAATAATAGAAAAATGTGCGCTGCAAATTATGCTAGAATTGGCTACTATTATCATGAAATTGGAGAAAAAAAAGAAATGCTTGAATATAGTTTGAAAGCATATAATACTACATCTGAAAATGGTACTACTGATGATACAGGATATATGGATAATGTTAGTATTGCATATGTTCAATTGGGAGAACTAGATAAAGCCTTGGAATTTATTCAGAAAGGGATAGAAATTAGAAAAAGGAATAATTGGACACACGGATTCTACAGCTTGCAAGAGAATCTTGGGTGTGTCTATATCCTAAAAGGAGACCTAGACACCGCACAAGAACTCCTAGAGGAATCAGGAGAATACTTCAAGAAAGAAGAGGCTATGATTGATTATGGTTTTAACTTATTGCTGAGATATCCTGTATATTTGAAAAAAGGATTGGTTAACAAATCAGTAAAGACACTTGAAGAATCATTAGAAATCTATACTGAGCTAAAGAACCCGACTAGAATTGTACAAGCACTCTTTCACTTGATAACAGTTACATCTAAGAATAATATGAAAGAGTATGCTGAAAGATACCATGAACAATTAGTTGATGTTGTAAGTAAAATAGAAGCCCCCAAACTGAAGAAATTGACTCAATTAACAAAAGGGATGCTGCAAAAGAACAGTGATGATCCTCTTGAAAGGGTAAGAGCTACAGTAACTTTCGAACAGCTTCTCAAAGAAGATCTAATGTTTAATATCGAAATCGAAACATTATTCCATTTGTGTGAACTTCTTCTAGCAGAATTGAAAAAATCAGGTAGCAAGAAGACTCTTGAAAAGCTTAGGAAATATGTCGAGCAACTAGTAAAGATAGGTACCAAAAACAATCTTGTAAACTTAATTATCGAAAGTCTATGGTTCAAAGCTCAAATTTTGTTCTTGGAAGAAGAGTATGAAGAAGCAAAAGAGATTCTTGCTCAAGCTTCCTCACTAGCTGAAGAAAAAGGGTACAGACAATTGGCACTTAAAATAAATGCATTCAAAAATGAGACCGAACAACAGCTATTAAACCTTGAAGATGACGAATTATACTCCCTTTCTATAACAACCAAGATGGAAGTTTTGAAAATAGAAGATAGATTTCGAGAGTTAAAAGAATCTCAGGTATTTGACTTATCTGATATTCAGTTTAAATCTCAGTTTTGATTATTGTTTTTATCTCAAAAAGATATTGTCAATAAATTGGTTTAAAATGCTGTTACTCGTAAATTCTAATGTTGTTTCATCTTCTGATGTTGCTGTTACCAAAGTGTCCAAATCAAAATCTGTAGAAATCGCGAATTTAGATAATTCTACCAGTTCTTCCCAAATTTCTACTGTTCCATAAACTAATTGTGAAAATTCTTCAATTTTCTTTAAACTTCCATAAGAATGCCCCATGAAAACATAACAGAAAATCAATGATTCCACTCTCTTAGTTACATAGGAATAACCATCAAATGTCCTTCTTTCCACTATTCCTGAACTGGTGTCTTCTTCTTTTATACTCTGCAAAAGGAACAGCCATATCTGCTCAATTGTTTCAGAATTGATCATGGGATCCAATCTTTCTATATATATTACCGAACCTTTACTTGTTAGGATAGAAACGAGTAAAGGAGCTTCTTCCTCTTGGGGATCGTCCAGGAAAACTATTCCTCTACCTTTAATCATCTCATTTAGTACACTTTCTATGTGTGTCAATTCCATTTTTTCTGCAATAGTTGGAAGGTTCATTGTGAATGTATTCCATTGCTCTAATTGTTCAAGAAGAACGTCATGACTGTTGGATATTCTTCTGGCTAGATTATAGAATTCTTTAGCTTCAGCCATCACTTGAGCATTTTTGAGTAATCGAATAGCTTTTTCTGTATCTAATTCAAATAAAGCTATATTAGCTTGTAACCATCGTGATTGAATCAGAAGGGGATACGCCAATTCTGCTGATCCTTCTGTATGCATAAGTTCAACATAACTTTTCAATTCATCTAACAAATCTATATTTTCAGTTTTTCGCAGTTCAGCAAGAAGTAATCTGCAGAGATTAAGTATCGCTGTAGATGTGAATTTATACTCTACGTTTTCTTCATTTAAAACTGCTTTAAGTAATTTTTTTGCTTCTTCTCTTTTTCTATCCTCATTCGTATCAATAATTACTAAAGCTTTTGCTAGATTCAACATAATTTTAAGTTTTCTAGATTTTAAACTGTCACTCAATTTCATTAGAATATCTAAATACATCGTAGAATCTTCGAGTTG
>CAZPXJ010000265.1:0-3092 GCA_964590855.1 uncultured archaeon | reverse complement strand
GGCTAATTATTATAGTTCCCTGATACCATTTAATAGTACACATACAATTATTTGGGATAAGGAAAATGGTGATAGTTTTATGAGTGACGGTGAAATTGCTTTTACTTCATTTGACAAAATGACAACAAAACTTTTTAAGTTGTTTTGGATGTCTAATATGATGAAAGCAAAGGAAAAACCAATCATACATATTAACCAAAAACCCATTGCTCTTTACAAATGGCTTTTAAAGAACTATGCCAAACCTGAATTTAAGATCATAGACACTCATGGCGGATCAATGAGTTTGGTGATTGCAGCAGATGATTTTGGTATAGCAGAAATGGTTTGTTGTGAGATAGACAAGGATTATTTCGAGGCTCAGGAGAAGCGTTTTCCTGTTCGCCCTCACCCTCCTCACCCCCGTTTAAAAGCGAGCGCTCCTGAGCCAATTCTGCCGCTGATCGTATACCCACATTCTCGCCTGATCCGGGCTCACCAGCTTCCATCATGCCACGCACCAATTGCGCGACAAGCGGTTGTATCTGTTCAATCGAAACAGCAGGACCTGAATTACCTAAAGCAACTAAACGTTTAGTTTCAGCTTCATAATCCAATCGCTGTTGTTCAACAGCAACTTGTTTTTCTTTCAATGATAATTCTTGTGCTTTTAGGTCTTGTTCTCTTTCTTTGTCGGTTAGCTTTTTAGTTGCTTCAGTTAAATCAGCAGTTAGTTTTTCAATCTGAGTACTAGCCTTTTGCATTACATCTTCAATACCAGGATCAAGACCATCACCTGTTATATTAGGTGGAATGACCTTGCGCCATCGTTCGGCCAATACATCTGCTTCAGGAAAATCGGCAACTTTCCAAAGAAGATCACCACCAATGCTCATAAATTCTTTATTTTGCGCAGCAATCTGAGTTAATGCGTCAAAAGCTTCTGTTCGCCTAGTAGCATAAGATGGACCGCTATCGGATTGAATATCATACAAACCAAAATTAGGATTAAAAATAATTTCGGTCATTTTCTTATTTTTATCAATTTCTGACAACGCTTGAGGATTATCTACCTCTTTATATCCTTCAGGTGCATTAGGATCAATATTAACATTTAAAATAGTTCCATCACGCGCTAATATCTGCATTACTCTATTGGTATCATAAATTTTTGGAATAAGATCGATTAAAATTTTACCAGTAAAACGAATAGCAATCGCTTGATTATCAATAAAATGATATGTTACTTTATCACCTTGACGTTGCCTAGCATTAATAGCAACACCTGATTTAGCATTTTCATTTTGCCCAAACTGCGATTGATATTGACCAGTCGCCATCATCATTTCATTTTGAGCAATTTGTAATTGCTGAACATACGCAGGTGAAGCTTGTGGCGGTGCTGGCCTAGATGGAGGTGGTATAGGTTGACCGTCTTCTCCCATATGGTTATACGGCAAATAAGAATAATTCTGTGTATTAGCGTATTTCCAATACTCTTCATAACCTTCAATAGCCTCAGTTGGGGCTATCCAAGGTGATTTGGTTTGTAATGCTCCATACTCTATCGAGGCGCTGGAGTTGTAGTTATACATTTGTTGAGCATTGATCAGCGATCTTGTATGCCCTTTAACGTCCCATATACCATCAATAACTGTTTCAGTTCCAGGTAATCGAACGATAGGGATATATTTACCTAACCAAACACCTTCGTCTATTATTCTATCACCTGCTATCTTGTACCATTTAATATCATTAGTAACTATTTTACGTTCTTTAGTTCCAGAATTTTTCTTTGCCGATTTATAATAATCTTTTAAATCAGGACCTAATTCACTATATTTAGCTATTATTTGTTGACCATTAGGAGTTTCAAAAGTAACCAGTTTATCTTTCTTTTCGGTTTTACAATAATATTCACAAACTCTAACATTATCTCTAGTAATCCAACCATCTTCTGTTGTATTACCTAATACTGAACTTCCGGCTACAGATGCAAATTCAGGATATTTAGCTCTAAATAAGTCTTTAGGCATATCCTCAAATATAAAACCAAATCTAGCGTCTGATCCATCCATTTCATTTATATTTGGATCAAGATAAACTGATTTAGGGTCTTTAATTCGCCTAATATATATTTCCTGATCGAAACTATTATCACCTACATAATCTGTACAAACTCGCCAATAACCTATACCAGCTTCAACTTGCCAAGTGGTAGCAGCATCATAAACATTTTCAGCACTAGAAATATATTCAATATGATAAATCAATTCTTGAAATATTTTAGCACCATCGTAAGACGCACCCTCGCTTACTGGTCTAATTCTTACTCCTGGTTTATTCTGCTTAGCATCATTAATAACTAAAAGATTATGAACCTTCGTTTTATTAATAGTTAATATTGGTCTATCTTCTAACTCACGACTGGTTATAATATCAGCATCCCACTGATATTTGTTATGAGTATCACCATTTGCAAACTTATAATCATATTCCCACAAAGTACGTGCGTGGGCTTCCCATTCCTGACAGAAATGAAAGCGCTTCTTCGCATCTTTTATTATATTTAATTCATCTTGATTTTGAGGCTTAGGCTCTCGCCACGAACCCCAATCATCACTATCATAACTCATAATTTATTCCACACTTGAATACCAATTATTTTATCGTCTTTATGTTCTTTTAGCGGAACAACTCCATGATATGATCCGTACAGGGAAGGCCGTGTAAGATCATTCATACCGGCATCTACGATAACAAATGTTTTATCCTCGTTCTTTTTGATATAAAGCACCTTTGTAACCAGGATACCGGCATTGCCAACCACGGACCGTCCGGGTTCAATAATAAGACGGCAGCCGGTTTTTTTCATTATCGGACAAATCATCTGTGCCCAGTCAACAGGATCGGGGGGAGTTTCAACGTTGTATTTTATTCCGAGACCGCCGCCGATATCAACTATCTTTAAGTCGATTCCGATGTTGCGTATTTCCAAGATCAAATCAACCAGACGTTCTGCAGCTTCTTTAAAAGGTGGAATCTCCAGCAGATTACTGCCCATATGAGCATCTATGCAGATTATTTCCACATTGTATAATATCAATGCATCC
>CAZPXJ010000264.1:0-3137 GCA_964590855.1 uncultured archaeon | reverse complement strand
AATAAATAAAAAAAAGTTTTTAGTTTTAAATTATATTATTGCTCTATCTTAGTACC
Organism: uncultured archaeon; assembly: GCA_964590855.1. Classification (GTDB taxonomy): domain Archaea; phylum Asgardarchaeota; class Heimdallarchaeia; order Heimdallarchaeales; family Heimdallarchaeaceae; genus UBA460. Next base: position 3,081 of record CAZPXJ010000264.1, on the reverse strand, counting down.
ACACCATTTACAGAATTTTTCAGTGCCAGTAAGTTTACTTCCACATAGAGAACATGTTTTTGCTTCCGCTGGAGTAGTGATTGTAGGAGCTCCAATTTGTCTTCCTTCAATTTTACCTCCACAATTAGGACAAAATTTAGAATCAGGTTTTATTGATGCTTTACATCGTTTACATTTTTGGATTTTTTCAATAGTTTCTTCTGGTTTTGTCTCATATGGTGAAGGTTTAACTGAAGGTTGCTCAGGTGTTTTAAGTTTCAACTTCTTCTGACCTCTTCTTGCTACTACTGCTGCTAATAGCACAACTACAATAATCACAAGAATGATAATAAAGATCCATTGAATATCAAACCATCTTTCTTGAGAAGTTACTCCCGTATTATAAGTTACATCAAATGTAATAGTAGTGGATTCCTCTGAAGATTGCATTGGATCAAAATAAATAAAACAATACCAATTTCCTGTAGAGGGCACAGAATACGAACCCGAGAGAGTATCTTCTTCCTGGATTTCTTGTGTATATGTACTACTAAAATCTATTACATTCGTAGCTGTATAATTAATAGTATAATCGACATTAACAGAAGAGCCTCCATCATTATACCACACGAGGTAATAATCTTGTGAGATACCAACCACAAAACTACTACTAATATGATCTACGTTTGTCTCACTCCTATAAAATGAAGGTGAACCTCCTTGTTCCCAACTGTAAAAATCATTAATATCAGCAATAAAGAAATCAATTGGACCACTCGCATTAAACTCAAATTGAATTAATGAACCAGACCTTAAATACCACCATTCAGTCCAATATTCATTGTTGGATAGAGGAATGATATCTACAACATCTCTATGTATTGTGGTTGTAGGAAGGTTCTCAAAAGGTTGATTCCAGATTGCAAATGTTAAATCACTTGATAGAGATTGAACAGAGTATTCTATACTTCCTTGTTCTATATATTCATATTCATACCAAAATTCGTTGAAATATAAAGTTTCAGTGGAGCGATAATTCACATATCCATTCTCATCAGCACTACTAAAAGGAAACATAAATGCAACCCCCACCACAGGAAGAATTATTAATGCGAGTATTATCATGAATAATATTCCACCACCTACATAGATGGGACTATAATACCAAGGACGATAATAATGGCCTGCCCACCAAGGGGAATACCACCATCGATAATACCATGGTCGATGATACCACCAATATGGTCTATAATATCTACGATGAGGGCTATAATATCTATGTGAATAAGGACCACTTGGAGATCTTGATGTTATTCTTGTAGCACCTGTTCTCCCAAATGGAGCACCACTCCGAGATCCTCCACCTCGATAACCACCGCTAAATCCACCTCCACGGAACCCACCGCTAAATCCACCGCCCCGAAATCCACCTCCACTGAACCCTCCGCCTCTAGACCCACCCCCTCCACCACGTGGCATTCTTAAGTTGGCACCTCACCAGTTTTAGTTTCAGGACTTTCGATTCCTCTGAAAATGTAATCTCTATTAATAGCCAATAAAAAGAGGATCATAGAAATAACTGACATTATTAGTCCTACAACATCTATTGCTACTGTAGGTGATGGAGTTGTAGTTGCAAAAGCTATACCAAATAATATCCATTCAAAAGCCATAAAGAACACAGTTAATCCTGGTATAACCGTCCTTATTACCCAGCCAGTATGTAAATTTCTAGTATCAGAAAAACTTGTATAAATAATTGAAAACAAACCAATAATACTAAAAATCAACATTAAAATGCTAAATATGTCTATTACAATCCATATAGGGTCATTTAAGTTAAGAAAAGGCACCATAATCCCCGAACCTCTTAAATCAAATAAATTGAAAACCATAATTGGATCTTCTAAAATTGGCCCCATACCAAGTAAACTCATTAGATCACTATATCTCCCTGTAAAAAATCCAAAAATACCCGCTAAAGGTAGAATTACACCAAGTGTAAATGCTATAATAGCACATATACTAGCAAACCAAAATTCAGCAACTCTCGTATTTTTCACAGGAATTAGTCCAATATCATCAAAGGTCTGATCTGGAATGTAACTCCAGCAATCCTGAATTGTGCATACACCTACAAGTTTTTCATCTTTAACTACTGGTACAACATTTACATTCAAATTTCGCATTCTATTAAATGCTTCGGTGACAGTAGTATCTAGTGTAACTGGATCAATTTTGTACATGGTTGAAATTACATTTTCAGTTTTAGTGTTTTTTCCTTCTGCCACAACATTTTGTATAATATCAAAATCAGCAATGACCCCGAGAACTTTTTGTTTCTCTGTCTTAATGACAACTAAGTCTGGTACTCCTAACTCTTTCATCTTTTTAGCAGCATCCTGAATCGTCGCTTTTGAGTCAACTATCCCGTATTCATCGTCAATAACTAAATCTCGTACATAATATTCTTTTGAAGTCATGGATTAAACATCCTTTTTTTCAGTTAAATTATTTTTTATGAAATAACAAAAGGATGGAATATATAAATCTTTTTATTCACTCATAGTTCCCAATAATTAATAAAAAAAGTAATAATTGGTCTCTCTTTGTTTAATATTATGTAATTGATACATTATTTAATCCAATTACTGATAAAAGAAGCAAAATGAAATTGTCTAAAAATTCTTTTAATCTAATAATTCACCTTATTTTAAAATTAATTTCAAATTAATTCCATTATATAGCTAAATGAATTTATAATTGCGTCTGGTATAATCTTGGATTTGGATGGATCATAACGTTCTCCTTTCCCTGTTTTTACTAAAATTCCTTTAATGCCAGCATTGATAGCTCCTTGAATATCAGATTCAATATCATCTCCAACCACAATCACTTCATTTGGATTAAGAACAAGTTTATTTACAGCTTGTAAAAAATATTCTTTTGAAGGTTTTCCAAATATTTTTGGAGTAACATTAGCAGCAGTAGCAATCATTTGAACAAATGAACCCGTATCTATAACGGGTTCACCATTACGGTCAAGATAATATTTATTACCTTGTGTTCCAAGAAGTTTAGCACCTTTAAGCACGTATTTAA
>CAZPXJ010000263.1:0-3140 GCA_964590855.1 uncultured archaeon | reverse complement strand
TTCTTCAACTACTTGAGGTTCTTCAACAGCAGTTTCTTCAATTTCTTGTTTTCTTTTTAATATGGCAAGTTCGTTTGCAATGATTCTAGCTTCTTTACGCTCATCATCTACAGTTTTCTTATATTCTTGGCTCATATCTTTCAAACCACAATTTTTGCAGTACGGATACTTGCTTTTTGTTATATCTCCACAGTATGGACATCTGCGAAGTCTTTTCAAGAATCTTAGAGAAATTTGTCTCCAAAGTAAAGCCCAGACTATACTCAACGAACCAAGAATCTTGACTATATCAGATGAGAATGCAATTTCTAACCAATAGTAAATTCGCTCCAAAGTTTTCAATGGAACAGTGTATATCTGAAATTCTAATATATGGATAGACATTCCTGGGACATCCATAGTTACCGTAACATTTATCCATTCTCCTGGTTTCAAGTATTTCTTACCTATTATTATAGTATCTGGCAAATCAAATTTATCAATTTCTTCTGTATCTTTGAAAGGTTCACCATCGATATCTATCGTTGCTTCTATACCAAAAAGAGGTGCTTCAATCCTTGCACTTACATCTAGGTAAAGAGATAGGTCTGATCCTTCTTTTCCTTCTGGAGCAGGATTCAAATCTAAGTATAACTCATTCAATTTAACATTTACATCTTTTACAATTTCCCGCGTAAGATATCCACTTTTATATGCTGTGACAATTATCGTTGTGTTGTAGCTTGTAGACCCTTCATCTGCTGGACCGTAGAAGAACAAAAGATCCTCAATCGGAATAAAAATTGTTGTAAACCCCCCATTGTCAGTAAGTTTGTGAATTTCCTTTCCACCATCAATAACAACATTAACATCAACCCCAGCAATACCTATACCTGTTTCATCATCACATATTACAGTAAGGATTAAGTTGTTATCAACGAGTTGAGTTACTTCAGGATTTGTAGGGTCAGTCGAGATGTGAATTAATTTGGTAAAAGTTAGCAAGAGAGTAAAATCAAAGACTATGAAATTGGCAAATTTGATCTGGAGTAGCAAATCATGATCACCACCTTCATCTGCAGTAAAATTCAATTTAATTCTTTGACCAGTCTGTAAAATTACTCCATCCAATGATGTAGTATTCATCCTGTAATTATTTGGATATTCGATGAAAGATATAGTATCTGATGTGATATCAAATTCAAAATTGAAGTTAAAAGATTGATTACTTGCCTTGAATATGGAGGTTGTTTCAGGTAAATCAATGAACCACTCACAACTCATTTTCATGTTAGGTATTAAGTCAGCTGGTTTAACTAGCATCGTAAATAATGGATAGAATTTCATCAGCATTGTTATTACTTGATAATTAACTATGTGTGGATTACTGTGAGGGATATCATAAACAAGGTCTAATTGAGCTCCTGATTTAGTTAAACCTGCTAAGAAGTAATCTGGGTCAAGAAAAACATTGGTAAGTATTTCTTGAAACAAATTGTTGATTTCTATAAAGGACGGAGTAATACCAGTCATCTCCAGTTTAAATCGTTTGAATTCAATTGAATGAGAAAGAAACAAACTATTTTCATAGGTAAGTGCTGATTCTGCCAAGGTAACTGAAATAAGGTCATACTTTGTATGAAGCAAATTAGTGAGAGGGCTTTTGAAAGTCTCTTTTAAAGCTGCTTCAGACATATCAGTCCAGTTGAAATAATTATCACCTACTCCAAGATTTCCTTGAGTTGTTTCATATTGACTAATCTGCATTAAAGCAGTATTCATATAGATATTTCCCTGAAGATCCGCTTCGTTATATTTAGCTGAACCTACTTCACTAGAGGACCTATACAAAAAACCAGTACCACCAGAAGGTAAAGTCATTGTAACATTGTTATTGGTTCTGTATGTATCAAACGCAAGTTTAGCTTGATTGTAATAAGTTGCGGTTATATTAGAGATATGGTTTGCCATAATGAATAAACCTGTAGCTCTTGAAGTGCTATATTGAGTAGCACCTACAACAGTAAAATCTGATTTACTTATGTAGAGAGTTGCATTAATTGAATTTGTAGGTGTATCATAAAAGAGCGTAGTTAGGTTACTAAATAATTGATTTGAATAGCTACGTAGAGCTTCAGCTCTCAAGATATCTCCATCAGCCTGAAAAGCTTGAGCTAGTCTATTATACATAATTACAAGTAGAAAATTTTCTTCAGCATTAAATTCATACCAAGAACCTGTATCTTTACCTCTAATATATGTCCCTTCGAAATCGAGATTTATTGTAGCTAGTGCGGCATCTGCTAGAGTAATATAGTTAGGGTCTAGGGTTACGAAGAAAAGATCAACACTTGTCAAGACCAATTGAACAGTTGTAAGATCCCATATTCTATTGTTTGGAATAGCGGTAAATGGGAACCAAATTTCTATTTGTTGGTATATATTTCTTGCGAATTCTATACCTATACTGTCAAAATAATCTGCTACGTAACTTCCATTAGATGGAGGTTCAGGCAGCAATTTAGGAGGAGTGCTATCAATAGTATTCTCTTTTATCATTATTTCAGGTTCTGTAATGATATACTCTGCACCAACAGTTTGATTAGGTATCATTGGAAAGATCAGAAGTGAAAACATGATACTAAGAAATACTAAATTCTTTTTCGAATTCATAATCTAAAAAAAGACAAATATCTAAAAAGTCCTTCGCTAAAGGCTATCATATTAGTATTGAAGAAGACGCTTAAAATGGGAGGTTTTAGCAAGAGAGTTTACTTCTTCTTGCTTTGTCTCTTTTTCTTATTTTCCTCAATTTGAAGATACTCCACTACAATCTTCTTTAAGTCTGCTTTAGTGACCCTTTTATCACTGGCTATTTGCCCATCCATCAATCGGATATGCCTGAAACCAGGACGCAATAAGGTAAGGTCATGAGAACATGTGACTATAGTTGCATTGTTGATTCTTACTGTGTCCATTAACATATCCATAATACTTCTTGCTAAATCAGTATCAAGATTAGCTGTTGGTTCATCTGCCAAAATCAAACTAGTTCTTCTGTTGAGAGCAGTTGCTAACGCAGCTCTTTGTTTTTCTCCCTCAGATAACTCACTTGGATAGGAATTCAGTTTGTGATCAATGAAACATTCCTTTGCTACAGA
>CAZPXJ010000262.1:0-3145 GCA_964590855.1 uncultured archaeon | reverse complement strand
TGTCTATATTCAAAGATATATTAAAACTAAGCAAATTAAATGGAATGAGCTGAAACTTTGGGGAGGTTATGCAGTTCTAGCACTAGTTCCATCATTTACTTGGATATTGTTAACAGATTCAGTAGTATGGAGAGAATATGTCTTTAGCTTCGGTAATCTCTTCAGCAGTTATATTCTGGAATATGCCAAGTTAGCACCTCAGATGATGTCATTTATGTGGATAGTTGCAATAATTGGGATACCTTTATCACTTATTTTCCTGAGAGATCATCTAACTTATTCCAGTATTGTGCTTTCTATTTTAGTCTATCTAGTTTATACAGCTGACAGCTCTTGGCCATCAGCAGAACCACGATTCATGATGGCTATCCTACCCTTTTTGCTAATCTGTACTATGCAGATATTCGAATATGTATTCCTAAAGGGTGCGAAGTTTCTATTAAAGAAAAGACCGAAAGTCAATATAAGAATCAAGCAAATCTTACCTGTCATCTGGTTCTTACTAACAATTGGATTCGCAATCCCTCTCATAATAGAGGGAGTTGAAAACGATTATATTTCATTAGAATCGAGAGTACCTTTTGATTCAACGGCTTCATTTCTAGCAGGAAACCTAACCTCAGAAGATTCTGTAGTAATGTTGTTTGGATCAAATCCAATAGCTTTCTACGCAGAAAAACATGATATGACATGTACTATGCTCATACTTCGAGAACTAGTTTCTGAGAGTTACTTACTTGAATATATGACAAACACGTCTAGCAGTTACTTTGCAGTACCTAGTTATAATATTTCTTCAAAATTGTTATCAGAGGATACCTATAATGATATCTTTTCGGGGATTAATTTCTATCTTTATCATACAATTACTTACGATAATGCAAACAATATCTTCATTCTAGCTTTGATATGAAATGAAGAAAAAAAGAGATGGATAAAACTAAACAAGAGTAGCATTAATTTGATAAACTGAAACGTAATTCAGATCACTGTTCCAGACATCAATAAACGTTGAATTAATTCCTGATTCAAACCATTGAGGGACTTCCATACCCCCCACATTATGAACAAGAACATACTCCATATCCGTATTATTGAATAAAATCTGGAAGTCACTGTATTCAACTGGAAACAATTCATATTCTCCCAAATCTGTATAGTATCCAACAATTAGCGTATTAGTTAAAATAACACTGTCATTTTGCTCTCGAATATATGCCGTTCCGTCTCGAATACTGCCAAAGTACAATGAAGTATACATCGTTTGAGTATAATACATATTCAAAGGCAACAACAAACATAAGATAGCTAACAGAGAAATCTTGCTTAAATCATATTTGCTTTTTCTTTTGAGAATAAAATCAATTAATTTGTATCCTAGAAGAGCAACAATAACCCAAAAAACTGTGAATTTACCAATAAAAGCAAGAGGTGTTTTGAAATATTCATAGACTCCCTTCAAATAGAATTCAATGCCGAAGAGTATTAGATAGATTGAAGCTAGTGCGACATTAATAATTGTACTCTTTTTTGGAAATTTATCTAAAGGATTGACAAAAAGCTTAGGGTTATCTTCCCAAGAAATAGCCGTAATTATGAAAAGAGCAGGAAATCCAGAAAAGATCAACCTTGCTATAGCACCACCATATGGTTCTCCAAAATCTAACCAGGTTGATCTCAAAAAGACTACAACGAAATAATGGATGATAAACCAAACAATGTAGAGTCTAGATCGTTTCATCAGTAATCCTCTTATTCCATGGAGAATGAAAATTCCTGTGATTGCTAGATAAATGTAAGGAGTCTGGACGAACCATAACAACCAGTCAAATGTTAGAAAATTAAAAGGTAGCATACCATTACTAAGATTTGAGATAACAGGTCCAATAATCGAGCCAGTTTTTACTTCCCATGACCAAAACCAAGGTGCAAATATTACACCGGCTAAAAGTATTGCTCCGAGGACATGATACCAATATTTCTTGAATTGTATCAACGTTTCTTTTCCTAATTGGAAAGGTAATATTATCAACACTATAACGTAGAAGAATGTCGTAAAACGAGAAAAAAGAGCAATACTAAAGAAAGCACTTGCTGCATATAATTCCCATTTCTTTCCTTTCAGGAATCTTACATAAAAATACATTCCCGCATTTGTAGTTAACCAAAGAATAGATTCACTCATAATAGAAGCAGAACTGAAATATATCATAATGGGGGATGCAAAACTAATAGCTAGAGCGCGTCTCGCAATTTTTCCTCCTTCAACTTCTTTTACAAAAAGATAGAAGAAATAGAATCCTATAAGATAAAGAAGCCAATTTAAGACATGAGTCATCTGGAAACTTCCACCAAAAATCTTATTCCAAACAAAAATAAGCATTGGATATCCTGGGGGTCTATGATTTTGCCAGCTCAGATTTAGATAATTATTAAAATTCCTTCCTAGCAACATATAGACTGCTTCATCCCAATTTAGAAGATTTGCAAAACTTACTATTATTCTAGAAATTAACCAGAGAATACTCGTACCAATGATAAAGTGACCTAGTTTTCCTTCTGACCAATTTCCTTTTGTAACAGCTTCATATTTATCTTTGAAATACTGCTTAATTTTATCCAAGTAGTTTACCATCAGAAACTCTCCTAAATTACATCATTTCTATTTCTGCATCTTTATAAATTATTGCAAAAAGAAGTATTGACCAATACTATTAAATGTAATATTTTTCTTTTAACTATTATGGTTTCAGAATCGGAGTTGTTTGAAGAATTATATAAAAAACACAAAGACCTACTAATCGACCCTAATAATGTAGATAATTATTTATCAAATTTCAGTAAGGAAAAAAAGGATTTATTTGATTCTAAAAAATTCGAAAGTCGAAGAATTCTTATTACAGGTATATCAGGATTTGTTGGAAGTCACATTGCCGAGAAATTAGTTTCTTTAGACGTAGATGCTGATCTTTATGGGCTAGTTAGAAGACAATCAGTTCCTCTTCTACCAAATATCAGAGACATAGTTCATCACTTGACACTTAAGACTGGAAATCTATTTGATTATCCTTCTATTGAGAAAGCCATCAAAGATATTGAACCTCATTATATTTTCCACTTAGCGGCTCAATCTTTTGTTCCAACT
>CAZPXJ010000261.1:0-3152 GCA_964590855.1 uncultured archaeon | reverse complement strand
AAGAGTAATTAGGTATCCTGTCCCGTGCGCCAAGAAAGCTGATGTAAGCAAGCTGGATAAACCAGCCCAATCAAAGACTAGCCATCAGGTTGGTACGGAACCCAGCGCATAGGGAGGTAACGAACTATGTGGAGCCTGGGGAAAGGAGATTATCAACTATAACGAAAGTGAAGGCGAAAGAGCCCCGAAATATACCTTGTTGCAGGGGGTCAAGGGTTGGGACACCTGGAAACCAGCAATACTGCTTGCGATAAAGGCGAGTGGGCAGTATCCTGCCGGGGTCGAAGGCCATAGTGGGTAGTCAAGATGTTCACATCGGAACTTGGGAGAACCAATACGTTTCCTAGAAGCCACCAACAAGCTGAAGAAGTAAGGAGGTGGTATGGCGTAGTGGTAGTCGGACTAACTCATAGTAGAGGTAAGCAGAGATAATGCTCTGTGAGGGTTAAAAGAAACCTGCTTGAAGGGGTTAGCAGTAAGTCGCAGAAGTCTAAGGAAACATGAAACTGTACGCAGAAACAGCCAAAAGCGTGGAAACGAAATTAGGCTTTGTAGGTCAACGTGCCGCTAGAGAACCGGAGGCAAGATTTGGTAGCTTGATGCATCACATTAACGAAGGTTCCCTAAAGGCGAACTTCTATGAGCTTGGCAGGAACCGAGCAGTAGGAGTGGACGGTGTAAGCTGGCAAGAATATGAGAGGAATCTTGAGGCTAACGTGGGAGACCTACTTGGGCGAATGAAACGAATGGGATATAGGCCGCAAGCAGCACGGAGGGTGTATATCCCGAAGGATAAGCATACGAAAAGGCCATTAGGACTACCAACGATAGAGGACAAGATCGTGCAGAAGACAATGGCACAAATCATGGAGGCGATATATGAACAGGACTTCCATGAATGTTCGTATGGATTTCGACCCAGGAAGAACTGTCATCAAGCGTTGAGGAAAGTCAATGACCTTATCAACTTTAAGCCAATAAATCATGTGATTGAAGCAGATATCAAAGGATTCTTTGATAACGTATCACATGAGAAGTTAATGGAGCTTATCAAGGTAAGGATTAGTGACGAGAAATTCCTAAGATACCTTGTTCGTTTTTTGAAAGCAGGATATGTAGAATCAGGCATGCTAGAGGAAACGAAACAAGGAACACCGCAAGGTGGCAATATGAGTCCAATGTTAGCCAACATATTCTTGCACTATGTTTTGGATGAATGGTTTGAAAAGAAAGTCAAACCACATCTAAAAGGACAATGTTATCTTGTACGATATTGTGATGACTTTGTTATCCTCGTGCAGTACAAGGAGGAGGCAAAGAACATAATGAATCAGGTGCAGGAACGATTCAGGAAATACGAGTTGGAATTGCACACACAGAAAACAGGGGTGAAAAGCTTTGGTCGATATGAGCGAGAAAATGCAGAGAGACAACAACGCAAAGCAAGCACGTTTGATTTTTTGGGATTCACGCATTATTGTACGATAAGCAGGACAGGGAAATTTAAGGTAGGAAGAAGGACGAGTGTAGAGAAATTCCGTAAGAATCATCAAGCCATGAATCAATGGTTGAAGGCGATACGGAACGCAAAGAAACTAAAGGAATGGTGGCCGATACTGGGAACCAAGATAAGAGGACACTATCAATATTACGGAGTCAGTGAAAATATCAGAAGCGTTGATATTTTCTATCAGAAAACGCTTGGGATGGTGTTCAAATGGTTAAACAGGCGAAGCCAGAGGAAATCCTTTAGCTGGACACAGTTTAAAAGTTACCTTAAACACCATCCATTGCCAAAACCATACATTGTCCATAGCTTCTACACATGGTCGCATGCTGGGTGAGACTTACTGAAGAGCCGTATGCGGGAGAGCCGCACGTACGGTTCTGTGAGGGGCGTTGGAATATACGTCTACTCGACCGGAATTAGGGGATATTTTACGATAACCTGCCAATGTTAGAAAAATGTCAATGGAAAATCCGAGACAAGTCCTCTTGTTTTATTGAAGCGCTGTCTATTTTTTCTTTGAGCCCGGTCCTTATTTTATACCAATCCTCGAAATAGCAGGTATCCGAGGCAGGACACAGTTTACAGTTGCCGCACTCAGGCAGAGTTAAATTTTTAAAGACGTCTGTGGGGTTTCTCCAATCAGCCATTACTTTCTGGGTAAGCTCTTTTCCGAAAAGATGAGATAGATTAATTTTAATCTCTTTGGGAGCTATGCTTTGCATCTTAAAACTGATATATGCAAGTATACATAAATAATAGGATATGTCGTCCGCTAATTTGTACGCTTCTTGATTTAAATAAAACTTAACATATTTGAAAGCCCTTGTATAATCCTTGCAAAAGTAGAACAGTTTCGATAGTACAAGCGTAACATCCCTAAGCTGATGAATATCTGAAGATTCAGCCATTTTTAGTCCAGTGATTGTAGAGAAACACCCTCCTTCTTGTAAGTGTATAAAATAGTTCTGATCTTCTAAAATACTGCTTTCTAGAGCCTCTGCACACTTTTTTATTTGGCTAGGGGATTGTTTTTTCAACCGGGAAAAACATGTTTGGACAGTCTTACGTTTCTCAATTTCATCAATATTTAATTCAAGCAATTCGCTCATACCGGGTATATATACGGTAAATGCCGGAAAGCCGAGAAAAGTACTGTCTCTTACATATAATGTAAGGCCCGCTGCAGCTATTTTTTCTACAAGGAACTTCAAAGAGTGTGCATTGTTTCTGAATTGTTTTTGAAAAGCACTTTTATATTTTGGTTTGCCGTTTGGCAGTAAAATATTGTTAGGTACTCTTCCCGCAGTATGTCCCGTGAACTGTTTCGTAAACTCAACTTTGTCTTGATAGGCCTTGAAATATTCCTTATTCTCAGGAGTAGCAAATGGCAATTCAATGTTACACCAACAAAAGTTCTCATAGCTTTTATCCTCTATCATCTTGAGATCGAGACCCTGAAATATTTCAGTAAGACATCTCTGAAGTGCTACTTCAAAAATTGGATCTGAGCCGAAAATGCACCTATACTTGTCATTATTTTTATTTATTAGGACGGTTCCCAGCACCGGAAGCTTTCCTCCCAGCGTACAGTCCTTTACAAGTATCTTATATCCTTTTTTTAATATATTTTCAATTATTTCGC
>CAZPXJ010000260.1:0-3152 GCA_964590855.1 uncultured archaeon | reverse complement strand
ATTTTCAAAAAAAAGTTAAATTATTCTTCCAACTGTTAAATAAAATTTTTATAAATAATTATAAGGTTGTGAATAATTAATGTAAGAGTAGTTTCATTGATTATATCTTTTCTTTCAATTTTAATCTCGGAGCTAATCCTAAGCTCATCATTTCTTGCAAAAGTAATTTAAACGCATAGGAACAAACAACCTTTGATATGATGGTTCCTTCTCCACATACTGGGCAATATCGTTTGTCTCTATTTCTGTCATAAACTGCTAAAAGTCCACATTTTTCACAAACTAAAATAACTGTCCTATCAGATTCATCTAATAATCGTTCTTTTAATAATAAAGCTGAGCCATGACCAACTAAGCAATCCCTTTCCATCTCTCCAAATCTCAATCCACCTTCACGAGCACGACCTTCAGTAGGTTGCCGTGTTAAAATTTGAACAGGACCTCTCGCTCTTGCGTGGAGTTTATCAGCTACTAAATGATATAATTTTTGATAATAAATTGGAGCACAATATATCCCTGCTTCATATTTATCCCCCGTGATGCCATTATACATTACTTCTCTTCCATTAAATTCAAACCCAGCTTCCACTAATTGCTCTTGAAGTTTGGTTATATCTGTCCATTCAAAAGCAGTAGCATCACCTAACTTCCCTGTTGTACACGCAATTTTTCCACTAATACCTTCAAAAAGTTGACCTAAAGTCATTCTTGATGGCATTGCGTGGGGATTTACGATAATGTCTGGAATTACACCAGAAGCCGTAAAAGGCATATCAGCTTGATCAACAACCAATCCTAATACTCCTTTTTGACCATGTCGAGACGAGAATTTATCTCCCAATTCTGGAATTCTTAAATCTCTAACCTTTATTTTAACTAGTTTGTTTCCATCCACCGTTTCTGATATGATTACTGTATCAACAATTCCTTGTTCATTGTGTCGCATATTTTTTGAAGTTTCACGCCTATTTGGTTGCATAAGCTCAAATTCTTCATATGATTTAATAAATCTAGGTGGAGATGTTCTACCTATAAGTACATCTCCTCCATTAACCTGTGTTTCTGGTTCTATTATTCCATCTACCTCAGAGAGTAATCTGTATGATTCTGCAGACTTGAAACCTCTAACTCCTCTTTCTGGAATCTCAAATTTATCAACTTCACCACCGGGATATTTTCTTTCCTCAGCATCATATGTTCTGAAAAAGTGACTTCGTGCAAGTCCTCTCTCAATAGAAGCTTTATTTATGATAATTGCATCTTCAATATTGAATCCTTCGAAACTCATCATACCAATGATAAAATTTTGGCCCGCAGGTCTCTTATTTATTCCTATAATCTCCATTGGACTAGTTTTTACTAAGGGTTGTTGAGGATAATGTAATGTGTGGCCTCTAGTGTCTAATCTCAGATGCATATTTGCTGCAAATAAACCCAATGCTTGCTTTACCATCCCTGCTTCATAAGTATTTCTCGGAGATTGGTTATGTTCTGGAAAAGGAATAATAGAAGCACAAATTCCCAGAATTGCTGCGGGTGATATCTCTAAATGAGTATGTTCTGCGGTTATATCTTCCTCGAACATCGCAATATACGCATTTTCTTCTTCTTCAGCATCTAAATATTCAATTACACCCTTTTGAATTAAATCCGACCAAATATACTTCTTTTGCTTTAATTTTTCAATATCTTCTTTTGAAACAAGTAAATTTTTACTCTTCAAGACAAACAAAGGTCTAGTTGCCCTACCCGCATCACAATTTATTTGAATTTCTTTTGAATCGTGATAATAACCAATATTTACATGTTGACCAATCTCACCTTTCCTTCTTTTTTCTCTAAGTTGGCGGATGAATGGATTATATTGTTGATGTATTCCTACTAATTTTCCATTTAGAAAAACTTTTACTTTATCTCCTTTTACATTTGTAACTTCATTTATGGGAATAACTCCTAAATCGATTAATATGTTTTCAATAATTCTCTCATCGGCTCCTACAGATATTATTGAAGCTAACCCTAAATTCTTAACTAAACCACAATTTGGACCTTCAGGAGTTTCAGCAGGGCAAATTTTCCCCCATTGAGTTGGATGTAAATCTCTTGCTTCAAAATGCGGTTGACTGCGACTCAGTGGTGATATAACTCTTCTCAAATGGCTTAATGTCCCGACATGATTAGTTCTATTTAAAAGTTGGCTAACACCTGCTTTACCTCCAACCCAATTACCAGTGGCTAATGCATGTCTAATTCTTTCTGTAATCACATCTGCTCTTACAGCAGTTTTTATATTTGGAGCTCTTCCACGAACAGCTGTTCTTTCTAATTGATATTTAATGTCTTTGACAAGATTTAAAAATGCTACTCTAAATAATGATGTGAATAATTCGCCAGCTAACTTTAATCTTTTATTTGCATAATGATCTTTATCATCGGGTTCTCTAAAACTCAACGCAAGTTCCATTACTTTTTGTGCCATCTGTCCTAAATAATAAGCTTTTTTAATTCTATCTTCTTCTGCATTACCTATATGAGGTAAAAGATATCGATCTAAAACTTGAAGAGCTCTTCTAATACGGTAATCTTTCGTTTGGCCGATTGCTACTCTTTTTCCTATATAGTCAAGTGCATTTTGCTGAGATTTCTCGGGATCTTTTAACACTTGGATCTCAGAAGCCACATCTATTACAGGAATTAATTCTTTCTGAATTTCATCATTTTCTGAGATTGCTTCAAAAATTTCTCTATCTGAATGTAATCCTAACGAACGCATTAATATAGCTAAAGGAATTTTTCCTGGAACTGATGGAAATGATACTCTTAGATTACCATCCTTTTTTCTTTCTATAGTGACGGGCGCTCTAAAACCACTTCTTGTTGAAAAAACTTTAGCTTGATGAGTAGCACTCGAACTTCTACTAGCTTCCTCTGCTAGTATTCTATTTGGGGCAAGATCTTCCTGAGTGACAAGAACTCTTTCAGTTCCATTTATTATGAAATAACCTCCTGGATCTAAAGGGTCTTCTCCTCTATTAATAAGTTCTTGTTCTGAGAGGCTTTCTAAAGGGCATCGACAACTCTTAAGCATTATCGGAATCTTTCCAATATAAATATCTAAGGTCTCTTCGGCTTCTTCTCTTTGTGTTCTCTCA
>CAZPXJ010000259.1:0-3165 GCA_964590855.1 uncultured archaeon | reverse complement strand
GGATAATGATGGTTTTTATTTTGTATTCTTTCTACATTATCTATTCACCTATTCTATTGACTCACAATTACAAACGATGCTTTAATCTTCTTTTTCAGTTCATTGAACATACCAGATAATTCGTATAAAGTCTCTAGCTGGTTTCGCTCTCCAAACTTCTTGACTAAGATCGAATGATCAAGAGTGACAAGGATTGCACGTTCTATGTTAGCTTCAATTCCTCCCATCGCAAAATACTCAATAGTATTTTTGATTTCTTGGACTGTACCGGGAATATCTACATACCATAGTGGCAAATCTTTAATAGTTTCTGTATAATCTTTTGCTTTTTGAAATGTGCCCAGATTCATATTTTTGTCTGGTTCATCAGTATCAGCATTATATATTTGTGTTGTAGTCATTCTTAAATTCTTGGAAATCTTTCTACCAACAAGTCTTCGTGCTATCATTTCAAAATTAAATGATAATACTGCGAATTTCTCATTTGGATTAAGTTCAAATAAGCCTGTTTCAAGTTCATTTAAGATTGCAGTTTTCCCACTTCCACTCATCCCGGCTATAGTAACAATTGATCCCCATTCAAGACCATTCATTCCAGCTCTATTAAATTTTCTCCAAGGAGTTTTAATAGATTTGATTTCATTGGTCATTCGCCCGTGGATATAGCGTAACTCTTTTCGAGCAGCTTCTTCAAGGCTGATCATTTTTAAGATTTTATTTGACTGATCTGCCATAATTATTCCCTTTCTCTTTATGATTAGAATTTTCGGCTAATCCTTCACACTCTGCACTTAGAGTTGAGCCGACACCTCTTTTTTCAATAAAGTAATGTGCTTGTTGCATATAGGCATAACCTTTAAGGGAAAATCTTTCTACGTAGTTTCTTGTAGCTTGGAATATCTGTTCTATACTATAATTATGAGTATTGACAAATTTAATCATTTTTTTGGTAATTTCAGCCTTATCTCCACGGTATCTAAATCCTGCTGTGTTTACTCCTTCAGGGAATATTTCTCTCCATGATTCAATCCATTCATTGATCTCTTTGGTAGTGACAATCTTCTTTTTTAATCCAACATGTTTCTTAAATAATTCTTCTCCTAACTTTCGTAAGACGATTTCATCAGGATTGTTTCCATGCCATTTTATGAGTCCGAGTGCTTCTAAACGAGAGATTGCACGACTAAACTCCATAAAATTATCATCTTGAGGAATTCTAATGAAATCATATTGTTCTTCATAGACAAAAATCAGGATCATTAACTCCATAAAGTTAAGTTTTAATTCTTCCTGAATTGTCAGATACCTCTGATCAATCATATTTAATGGATATTTAAATGTTTATACTGTAATCGCATATCCTCTTCCTCATAGGAAGACAGAGTACTATAGAGTATTTCATCTATAGTAAACTCTGTCTCAAATATTTCATTAAGTACGTTACATAATTCATGTAAAGAAGAAATTTCTTCTTCAGTGTACTCTAACTCAATAAGATCAATCATTAATTCCAACGTTAGAGGCAGCGATTGTTGTTTTGATCTCAGACTTTCTATAATCGAAATCATTTCGTAATATAAAATCGCTTGATAAATACATAGCCTCACTCAAATCAAACTTTTTAGTCATTGACTTAAACCATTTCTCGCTCTGAGTTCCGGGGACCCTGATAATCCAAAGATCAGCGTGTTCATCAGTAGCAAGGCGATCAAGCCTACCTTTCTTTTGTTTTGATTTGGTAGCAGAGCCTATATAAGACTCCATTACAGCATGAGTTGCACCTACAAGGTTTAACCCAAGCGTTAAAGAGTTACAGCTTCCTAATTCTCTTAGCTTTCCGGAATTAAAATCTTCGATAGATTTTGCATTTTCCTTATCACTATGATGGGAATGGACAGTAATTTTACTAATTCTATCTGCTTGTGCTGTTAACTCAGAGAATACGAGTACTTTAGCTTTTGGAAATTCAATACGAATACCAGTAGAAATTTTAGCTGCAAGTCTACCTATTGAAGGCAAATTAAGCAGAAAATTCTTTCTTGCTTTAATTGCATTCATATAAACTGCTGCTGCTGCTTTCTGTTGTGATGTACCCTGACCTTTCCAAAACCATCTCGCTGCATCCTGAAACCAATCTTGTGAACCTTGTTTTAGCATAATATTTTGACCATATTTCATACGCTCAGTCAGATATTCATAATGCTCTTTCTCACCTTTCTCGAAGGTAGAATTTTTATACTTGACAATAATTCTGTCATCGTCACTTAGATTGTGGTTTACAATAAAGAATCTGGTTTTATTAATAAGTCCATCTTCTGCTGAATCATAATATTCATAAATGATAGGACACAAACTCTTATAATAGAGTTCCTTATCATTTCTATCATAATTAATATCATGAGTTGCAGTCAATCCCATCAGATATTTATATTCATTGTTATTAAGTAACTTTGAATATTCAGGAGTCATCATAGTATGAATTTCATCCATTACAATAAAATCAAACTTATAATCTTTCCATTTATAAGCAGTTTGAATATTCTCAATCGTAATATGAAGTTGTCTTCCGTTGACACTCCAAAGACCATCTCTCCACGGTTCAAGACCCCATTTGACGAGTTCATCGTACCAATTTTTCTTGAGGTTTGTTCGAGGAGATGTGATCAGCACGTTGCGAACATCATCGCTGTCCCTGATAAAATCAACTGCAACTTTTGATTTTCCGCTTCCTGTAGAGAGACATATAGTTCCTCTACCACCAGCCTCTTTAAATACTTCAAGAGCATCTAATTGCAGTTTGTCTTTGAGTTTATTCTTCATATTTATCCTTTCGATTTATAATTAATTTAATGAGAAACTGAAAATACTATTCCGGAATGTTTTTGATTTACAACACTTATATCAACAGGCTCTATGTTTCGTAAATCCCACATATATACAATACCTCTATCAACTTCTTTTTGAAATGCATTGTCTTGTTTATGTAAAAGATCAAGTAGTTCTTTTTCATTTTTTGCTAACACTATGTAGGTTGTAACATCAAATTGTATTAAATATAAATTCATAAATTATTTTTTAGTTTGAACGTGATAATTCTTCTTGTAATTCTTTTTCCAGTTGTTCTGCAATATCCTTAGTAGATGTCAATGTTATAGTTTTGTAAAA
>CAZPXJ010000258.1:0-3169 GCA_964590855.1 uncultured archaeon | reverse complement strand
TAGTACTGTCGACGCAATTGTTCGAGACTCTGACCTCGGTATTATGTTTGGTAATGAATGGATTTTGAAAGCTTACGAAAACAACTCCAAGATCAAAACCTTTGGTCCTGGTCGCTCTCAAGTTTTGCTAGAAATTGAAGATATGTCACCCACACACTTCGATTTAGCTACTGAATTAGCTTACCAAAGTATTCACTACGATGGAGGAAGGGGTTGCATTAACTCATCAGGAGTTGTGTATAACTCACCCCAAATGTACGATGAATTCAAGGAGAAACTCGCTACTAAATTAGCTTCATTAGAACCTCTTGATCCCATGAATCCTAGAGCAGAAATACCTGCAATGGATATTGATACTGCTCGAGGTTTATACAAATTCATCAAGAGTAGAATGACAGGAAAGATAAACGACCTTACTGCAGAAATCAGAGGCGAAGAAAACTTTCTACACATTGAAGATAATTTGGCTTATCTCATGCCTACACTGCTTGAACTCGATGAAGAACACCCAATGAGGACTGATGAATATCCTTTCAGTTTTGGAACTATTTACAGACCTGATGACTATCTCGTTGAAGAATTAGTAGAAGACACTTTATCATTATCTTATCTTACTGATAATCCAGCTAATGCTCGCAGGTTGCTCAATATTCCATCTATCAAGAAAGTGTTTGTGAATGATCAATCATTCACTATGGATATAGCTGCTCCCCACGAAGGACATATGTGCGATTTCCTCTATGGTTCTAAAGCATCGAATTTCGATGGCATAAACAATATTTTGCAAAAGAAGGAATACTAGATAGTATTTCCTATTTCTTTTTTCTTATTACTTTTCCAGGTAAATTCATATTTTGTTTTCCTTTTTCTAAAACTATTTCTCCATTCACTAGAACATACTCAATTCCTTCAGAAAATTGATGAGGTTCTTCAAATGTTGCTCTATCGTAAATTCTTTCATAGTCAAAGATTGTTATATCAGCCCACATTCCTTCTCTTATCAACCCTCTATCAAACAAACCTAACTTCTGAGCAGAAAGACTAGTCATTTTTCTTATTGCTTCTTCGAGTGTCAACAATCCATCTTCTTTCACAAACTTCCTGATAATTCTTGGAAAAGTTCCATAGAATCTAGGATGTGGTTTACCAAAAGCCATTATTCCCTCTGGAGCTACCCCCCAGCCGTCTGTTCCAATGGATGTATATTTACTCTTCAGTATTCTGTTGATATCTTCTTCTCCCATACTGCTGACAGTTATCCCCACTTCCCCCTTATTTTCTAGCAGCATATCGAAGATAGTATCTCGAGAATCAGATTTACCTCTTAGTTTGGTTATCTCGCCTACATTCTTCCCCTCTACTTCTTTCCATTCCGCAGCTTTCACATCTGAAATGTAGATGTTATCAGGTCCTGTCTCCCTATACCAGTCATCGAATCCTTCACTTTCATTAACCATATCAGTTCTAATCTGAACTCTTGTTTCTTCTAAAGCTAGTCTTTTTAGCATCTCATCTATCCCCCCTTCTAAAACCCAAGGAGGGAGTAAAGCACTCATAGAGGTCGCTCCACGATTGTATGGATATTGATCAACTGTAATATCCAATCCTCTAGCATTAGCTTCTTCTACCAGCTTAATTGATTCTACACTCTTCCCCCAGTTAGCTTTCCCTGAGCACTTGAAATGAGCTATTTGTCCTCCTCGAACACCTGATTTTTCAACTATTTCGATAAACTCTTTCACTGCATCTAGCAATCCTGACCCTTCATTTCGAATATGGGAGAAGTACAGTCCGTTGTACTCTGCTACAACTTTTACTAGCTCAATTATTTCTTCAGTTTTCGAATACACTTGAGGTGAGTAAATTAATCCTGTACTCATCCCCACTGCACCAGCTTCCATAGCCTCTCTAGTTAATTCTCGCATTGTTTCTAACTCTACAGTTGTAGGTTCGCGATTTTCATAACCTGTACCTCCAGCAATCCTTATCTGCCCAAAACCAACAACTGGAACAATATTAGAAGAAATTTTCTGTTGTTCAACATCTTCAAGATATTCCTTAAAAGTTCTCCAAGTTATTTCAGCAGGTTCAACTCCTGGAGGTGCTCCCATATCGAAATCTCGTTTGAAAGTTTCATATCCTTTCTCACTTACCGGAGCAAGAGAATATCCACACATCCCCACAACTGAAGAAGTAATTCCTTGAGTTACTATTGATTGGAGTCTGTTATCGTAAAGTATTCCTGAATCAGAATGACTGTGCATATCAATAAATCCTGGACTAACATAGAGTCCAGATGCATCAATAACTAAATCTGCTGATTCTGCAATTCTATAATGCATTTTTACAATTTTACCATCCTTTATAGCAATGTCTGATTTGAAAGCTAGATTCCCTGTACCATCAACTATTGTACCATTCTGAATAATAATATCAAAACTCAATTTACTCAAGTGGATGAACTTAACCTCATATATAATTTTATTCCATTTCTCCACTATTTTTCACATTATTTACAGATATTCCTTCATTATTTGTAAAGTTGTTAGATTTGTAATCCAACCAATTTTTTCAATTTGTTTTACAATTAATCCATAAGCTTTTCCTATACTTCTGATTCTTATTTGTATTAACAGATCATGTTTTCCCGTAATAAACGAAACATCCTCTACACCTTTAATTTTCGTTAATTCTTCAATTTTGATTGGGGTTCCTTGCTGCGTTTTAGCTAGAACGATTGCTTTCATTTCTGATATAGATAGAGCAATTATCCCCGTTAATACCAAGATAGATCCACAAATTTTCATTACTATTGCAATTGCATTCGAAAACTCACCTTGGAAGATGTCTCCAAACCATATACTTGCAAATGCAACAAGAGGTAATGTAGCTACTACACTGATACTGTTTAAAGATTTAACAATAGACATCTTACCTATGGTAAGGGCTCTAGAGTAAAAGACGACAGCTAGAAAAGCGAGAATCATAGAAACTATTACTGGAAAAAGAGCAGACTTCCAATTTAGTACTAATTCTCCAATACCTTCCTGTGTTAATGTAGGTATTATGGAAAATGTTTGCCCTATAGTCATTATTAATGCAGTCCACAATCTCAAATTAATAGAATCAAAATATTTACCATGAGAATCTCTAGTTGTAAGTGCTTTTT
>CAZPXJ010000257.1:0-3215 GCA_964590855.1 uncultured archaeon | reverse complement strand
AACCGGTCCCATGGCCCTATAGGGTATTGAGTCCATTTCTCTATATGTTGTCCCTTCTGGAATTAACATGAGGTTAAGTGTTCTTTGGAAATTGTACACTCTCTCACTCATTCTAATATACTCTACTGAGTCAATATCGTTACCAGTTACAGCTGTAAAGTATGCTACATAGTTCTGAACATGTTCTGGTATTTTTGCAGGGTCTGCTAGATCATCAGGAACATACATTCCATCCTTTTGAACTTTTCCAGCTGCATATTCTCGATTATCTTCTGGAACTATGTCATTCCATGGAAGTTTACACAAACCCAGTAATCCGAAAGAAGTTCTCCACATAGGGAACCAGTGTAAAGCTTCTGCTTTTTTCTCAAAAGTTGGAAGATTACCTCTTACCATATCCTCAAAGATTAACCATGCTTCATCATGTTGTGCGCCTTTGAGTGCAAAACCATATCCTCCTTGTTGAGCCAGGGATTCTTTGGTCATGTATTCGCTGAATTCTAATCCTTTAGATTCCATGCCTATGTCGTTCAAGAAATTGATGTCTGCACCAAATTCCTTTGCGAAATATTCCTTCATCTTTCTTACTCCTTGACCAACAATGACACCAAATCCTTCACCTCGAGCCATTTGATGTATGAGTTCCATTGCAGCTGCTTGATTTCCCCAGTTGAGTTCTAGACCACCTGTCTTTTCCTTATCAAGAATTCCTGCTTCATAACATTCCATAACGAAAGCTATACCAGTTCCGACACCAATTGTATCTAAACCATAAGTATCACAGTAGAAGTTGGTTTCAATGATATCATAAGGATCCCAAACATACCAGTTAGAACCTACACCACCTAAGGTTTCATATTCTGGACCATCAACTGTAACTTTTTGTCCTTTGTAAGGACCGGTTTTAGGTTCAAATTCATTTACACCATGAGTACAAGCTACAGCACAACCCTTCCAGCAAGGATCTGGACCCTTTAAAAATATATTACGATAAACTGCAGAACCTATTTTACCTGCTTGAGGATCACTACCGTACTTGAAATTCTTAGTTGGCAACAAATCATAATCATTCATAATTGGAACAAGGTGAGTTGTACCTACCATCCGCATTTCATTCTGCTTAGGATCAAGTTGAATCATCTCTTGAGTATGTTTCTTTCCTATTTCTTTGAGTGCTTCAGGATCAGCTGGATTATTACCTCTAGTTACTACATCTTTTTTCTTTACAACTAGAGCTTTTAGTTTTTTATTTCGGAATACAGAACCTGTTCCGCCTCTTCCTGCTTGCTTATACCTTGCATATCCTCTTCGAGTATCATAGTAACTAAAATTCAAACATCCCCAACGAGTGTTTTCAGCTCCTGGACCAGCTGAAACTACAGAAACATCTCGTTTCATTTTCTCATCCTCACTATATTTGTTAGTGAGAATAGTACCTAATTGATAAGTTTCTGAAGACATATCCTCAGCATCTTCGATTACAATTTTTCCTTCTTCACCATCTATGTAAATGTAAATTTCCTTGTCAGATTTTCCTTGAATAGCGAGAACATCAAAGCCAGAATACTTTAGGTATGGACCAAAATAACCACCCACGTTGGAGTCAATAATTATACCTGTTAAGGGGGAAACAGCTGTTACAATGCTTTTTCCAGATCCTGGAAAATTGGTTGTTCCTCCCAACGCACCTGCAGCTATACAGAGAACATTTTCTGGATCATCCCATTGGATTTTTTTATCTTTGGGAAGATGTTTCCACATCATATAAAGGTCAAAACCTTTACCGCCGATGAATTTCTCTTTCATCTCTTTTGAAACATCTTCTATCTTAATTTCGTAAGTATCAAGATTGATGTATAGAGATTTGTTAGCATATCCTTTATCTACTATTGGAACATCATATTTGAATTCCTTAATTGCCATATAGACACCTTGAAATAAAGGAAAAATGCACCATTTTAAATCTATTCCAAAAAGCATAGAAAAAAGTATTTGAGATAAGGTTAAGTTTTAACTTTCTTTGGTGGTTCCCATAATTCCACTTTATTTCCTTCAGGATCCAGAATCCAACCAAATTTTCCTTCTTGATGCTCTTCTATTTCATCAAAAACTTGAACTCCTTCTTCTCTAAGCACTTTCAGAATTGCATCCAGATCCTCAACAGTGAAGTTAAACATGAAACCCTTTTTACTAGGATCCATATATTCAGTATCTTCTTTGAAAGGTCCCCAAAGAGTATATCCATTATTTTCTAATTCCAATTGATTTTTCCAATTAAAGATAACATAGCTACCTGTTCCTTCTTGAATTATAGGTACATCTAGATGTTTGACGTACCACTCAATCAATTTCTTTGGATTTTTAGATTTGAAAAAAACTCCTCCTATTCCAGTTACTCTTTTCATTTATGATCACACATACATATCTTTCCAAAATCATCATGTCCAACTGGTTTTCCTTCTTGATCAAATGCTTGAATTTCTATTGTGTAACCTGTTGGATCAACATAGAACCCATTATAGATCTTATACTGTGAGTTCTCTTGGGGTTCTCGATGAAGTTTAACCTTGTTGTCTATTAGATGCTTATGCCATGCATCAACTTCTTCTCTTTTTTCAACAACTACTGTCAAACAAACTTGCTCTGGGTTGGTAATTTCTTTATCTGTTTGACAAAAACCCCAATAACCATAATTACCAATTCTGAAAATCACACAACCACTTTGCTCCAAAGCAATAGGAAAGTTCAATATTTTTTCATAAAAGATTCTGGTTTCCTCAAGATTTTTTGTACGTAAAAATATCATCGGATATATAGGTTTACTTATCATGAGATGATAAAAAAACAAGACTATTTTAGGATTATTGTATTTAATAGCTTGAAAAAAATGTCAGCCAAGATTATTTACATAAATAATATAAGTGCCTAAATGTGAGATGAAGTGAATCAGAATGAAACAGATGAAAAAAATAGTCTCTTTACTCTTATTTACACTAATTATCTATAACCTTGGTTCAACAACCATAAAAAATACATCTGGAGAACCAATGAATGATATAAATGTTCTAACAATAATACATCCAGAAGTAGTTCCAGGAGAATTTACAGATGTAATTAGCAATTTTTTGCGTTTAGGAGCCAATATTACTTATACTGGTTTTGTGGATTCAGTTCTATTAGGAGGACAAACATTTTACAAAGATATTTCTGTTTCA
>CAZPXJ010000256.1:0-3218 GCA_964590855.1 uncultured archaeon | reverse complement strand
GTCTCTATCTAGAATTATATTTTTCTTTTCTTTCCTTTCCTTTCTAGTTTCCTCATAATTAACTTACAGCTAATTCGATTCCTTTCCAGTTATAATAGATGATTATATCGGTTGCAAATGCTGCCACAAATCCCACAAAGACAAACAGAGTACTCCATAAATCTTGTAATTTATACTCTCTTATCTCCTCAACAGATTTGTTTGAAGATTGGGGAATAATTGGTTTTTGTTTAAATCTCATACCATTGACAACAATGACCGCGGCAATTAATATGTTAATGATCATGATGAAAATGTCAACCGGTCTAATTGATCCATTAAATGATGTCCAGAAGCCATATACAGCCGAAGCTGCAAAAAAAGGGGTTCCAATAAGATAAGGAATGATATATTTTTTCTTCAAATTATCCCAGAAAGAGATTATATTACTATCACACCTGGGACACAGATAATCTTTGTTTATAGATTTCAAATTAATCCTCTCCCAAAAATAGGTATTTTTCTCACATTTTGGACAGTAATGAACTCTTTGAACAAATTTCATTGAACCAGATTTTAGAGTATAATTTTAACTGTTTCGGCATCGGAACGAAATTTATTTTTTTCGATTTTTTATAGCATAGATAATTATGGGTGTAGTTGCAACAAGTCTGATGACTGTAATACTTATCAAAGCAATTCGTAAAATTGTATAAAAACTGTTATTCATATACTCCATGCCTTTTGTGAAATATTCAAACAAAATTCCACAAAGAAATGACCCACAGAATGTTGTGATTCCCATCAAGAGATTATAAGCTCCTGAATAAGCTCCTTTGTTTTCAGGATCTGCCATATCTAGAATTTCAGCACTTACTGAAACCATCAGAGTCGCATTACCAAAACCACCAAAAATATTTGCGAAAATAATAATATACCATTGAGTACTAAAAGCAAGTACCAGTGGGACAAGGCATAGAAATGCTAAACCTAGAACAATAGTCATTTTTCTGCCGATTTTGTTTACAATCCTCCTTGCTGAGATTTGAGCTAAAGCCATTGAAGCAGAAAAAACAGCTGATAAAATTGCTACTTGAGCTGCACTTGGTTCAAGCCTCTTTAGTATATATGGAGATAGAGGCCAGAGAAAACTCATAACAAACCACCAAACAAGAGTTACAGTAGTAAGAACCGAAAATGATTTGTTTTGGAGAATACGTTTGAACATTCGTTCTTTGTTATTTCGTTTGAAAACATTCGTTTCTGTTAAGGTAATAACGAAGATTGAAGCAAAAGCAAGTAGAAATGCCCCGCAGAAAATCATAAATCTATATTTGTAATCAATAAGCCCACTTGAAAATATCAAAAATTTATCTGGGAACGGCAAAAATTCAGTAAGAATAGTAAATCTATAACTATAATTAGCAAGATCACGTGAGAAAATCCAGAAGTTTTCTGGGAAAGGTAAATAGTCAGTTAAGAAGCCTAAAATTAAGAGAAATAAAGATGCAGAAATTGTACCAACCATACCCAGTTGTCCCAGTATCTTCACCCTACTTTTTTCCGTAGAAATATCTCCAATTAAAGCATTCCAACTTGGTATTATCATACTTATTCCAAGTGAATAGATCGCAATGATAATCATGAAAGTTATAGTTGATGAATTAAAGGCCAAAACTGCAGTAGTTATAGTGGCAATTATGAATCCTAAGAGCAGAATTATCTTTCTTCCAAATCTATCAGATAATTTCCCAAAAAATCCTTGGAGAAGAGCAGAACCCAAATTTTGGATGCTTGTTATGAAGGACATTTGAATCGGAGTAGCTCCAATACCAACAGCTACCAAGTTAGCATAGTTAAAATAAACTGTTTGACCCCCACTATTTGATGCAGCAATAAACATAGCTTTGATTTTCTCCTTTCGAGAAATCTTACTCTCTTCTTGCTCTACATCTGCATTTTTCAAAGGAATCGTTTCTTGTTGTGATTTGACTTTTAAAAAGGATTTTTATAGTACTTAAAAAGGCGTAATTTAGCGAAAAAACTACGTTTCAACGCTAGTTTACTGTTATTTGAAATGCAGTGCTTACAGAAACTTTAAAAATGTTCATTCGACGATTGACTAAATTAAGACTAACTTCGAGGTTAAATTAGATGAAGGTTTCTAAGAAAGATATTATTACCCTTTTTACATTTTCAATTGTTTTAAGTCTACTAATCGGAACTACAATAGTAAATTCTATTGGTGTAGATACCGATCCTTTACCAGGAAATAGTCTCAACTGGGATATTACTGATATTCAAACAATTGATGGTACCGATTATTATCTAAATGAAATTGTTAATATCGAAACCGGTGGTGAATTAAGGATTCTTAATTCGAATTTTTATGTCAATGCCAGCTCTTTGAGTATAAATGTTCAGCAAGGTGGTATTTTATATGTTGAAAATAGTAACATTACAGTTACTAATCCAGCTTACATTTATACTATAACTTCATATGCAAATGTTGCATTCCCTACTGGTTCAAATTATAGTTTCATTGACAGTCACGTGGTTAATGCAGAAGTATCTGTTACTCAATATGGCGATAAGGATTGTGAGTTTGTTTCCACAAGAACTACTTTCGAGAATTTTGACCAATTCAAACTTCTAAACGTAAGAAATATTGATATTCAAGAAAGTACATTCTTTGACAGCGCTGAAGGTGTTGAAATTGTAAACGGGCATGATATTAATGTCCAGCAAAATACATTTCAATCACTAGACTATGGTCTAGATATTGATGATTCTGATGGTGGCGTAATCGGTTATAACAACTTCCTGGATATCACAGAAACAGGATTGATAATTGATGATTTCTCACGAACAAATATTCCAAATTTGCCCCAAATTGATATTGAATGGAATACCTTTGACAACATCACTACTGGTGCAATACTTCAAGATTCCAGAATGCATCTCATTCATAATGATTTTAAGAATCTAGAAACAGGTCTGATTTTAGATAACTCAGACTTTGGTCTCTATGAATTAAATAACTTCACTGCAATAACTGGGAATTGTATAGATGCAGTTGATACAAGATTAACCTATGTTCAGAACAACAACTTTGTTGATAGTACAACAGGTATATATGTATATGTCTCTCCATTAATAATTCAGTTTAATCAATTTGATAATATTACAACTGGGGTACTAAGTTACGATGCAGATGGGCTTTATATATATGATAATGA
>CAZPXJ010000255.1:0-3223 GCA_964590855.1 uncultured archaeon | reverse complement strand
ATTTCCTTTTTTCAAGAACAAAGTCAGCGGTCACAAATTCCTTTTCTAATACATTAGATTCCCTAAGCAGTTTCTGGGCTGCTAGAATGAATGTAGCAGCGCTATCCTTTGATGAGTTAATTTCGGCTGACAATTGTTCTGGGGTTCTTACTGTTAGATCTATCACTGAATTAATTCCTGCCTCCTTAAGCTTGTTTGCCGTTGTTGGACCTATCCCTTCTACGTCTTGTAACTCGAGGTCTATATCTACAGTATTGTGATTAACTCTGGTATTGTTTTTGGTAGACTGATGATCAGAACCTTTTCCCTTATTAGAATCATTAGTATCCCTGGGTTCCAAAGTGATCAGGCCTTCCTCACATCGTCTGACGACGATTTTCTAATTATATCGTGAATCTCATTAATTTTACTTCCTAGATCTTGAAGCTCTTCCCTAACAGTATCCATAGGGTTAAATATATCAGTGATGAAATCGGCCACCTTCATATTGGGATTTTTTGTTTCTTCCACTCTGAGAACAGCGTCCTTACCCATTGATTTAACATATAAGCCAAGAAGGTGGTCAAGATGCTTTATCCTAATCTTCAGCGCAGTCATGTGAAAGAAGTTGCTAATCTTAACATCCTTGTTAAAATCACATTCGATTACATACCATTCAGAGATATCAGGAACAATCCGTTCGTGCTTGTCATTCAGCAAATATATCAGACCAGCTTTAATTTGACCAAAGTATCCAATCAGCTTTAACCTGTCCTCTTCTATTTCTACTTTAAACGGATAGTTACTGCAAGTAGTATGCATAACAACCGTTCCGGAGGCATATAGAACGTAATCGACTCTGGTTTTCCCAATTATTTCTTCATGATACTTACCTTGATTTCTTCTGTATAATGGCAGGTCTAACTCTCTATAACAATCAGGAATAATCTTTGTCTTTAGAACTATATTATGCACTAGTAAGGGAGCTTCAGGAAGTAATGGAAGGACGTAGCCTTCTAATGTATAATAAGACATATAGTCAAAACACTGAGAAAGAGGATGTCTAGTTTTGAAATCACTAAAGAGTGAAGAATGACTAGATGATGAAGGGATAGTTGGTGGGTTCACCCCTATGAGGTCTATTGGTATATTATTTTGTAATTCCTTTTTAAGAATCTCAGATCTTAGACAGAAAGGATAGTACTCCTGTGGTCTTTTATCCGAAATAGTAAATAGTGTTTCCCGTTTAAGATGCCATTTGAGTATGCATTGTGCTTGCTTCTTGTTCTTTGCTATTCCCTTTTCAAGTAAAGTCACATATGTTAGGCCTTTTCCGTGTGTTTTGTATTCATTTATTGCAGTATCAATAATCTGATTGGAATCAGTATAGGATCTGGGGACATAATCATGTGCGTCTAAGGCTAATGGTATATTTTTGTTACTAGTTAGTGGTGTATTCTCAGTAACCATATTCAACACTTACCTATTTGTCTCTCTCATATTGAGAGTGTGTGCTTGTTCTTGAGTCATGACGTTTATATCCAAGATTTGGATTCCCTTGAATTGAACTACAAAGACATGACCATAGGAAGAAAATACACGACCGTAATCAGGAGGAAATGCATCTGAGGATATAATTAGCGTCTTTACTCCGTTACTTGACGTGTTCAACTCATCACATAATTCGGTTATTCTGCTTGCCGCATTATTGCATTGTATAGTTAAGTCTTCGTTTTTATAACGTTCTTTACTAAGCTCCTCTTCAAGTGAATGAATTTTACTATTTAATTCCTCAATACCACCATCACGTGATGTAAGATTCTCGTCAGAATCATCGCGATTCTCGTATGAGGACAAATTGTCCTCATCCGTAATCGTACCAGAATCCTCATAATTTTGGTCCTTATTCAGGTAGTCTTTTCGGGTCCTCGAAATATCTTTTGCTGAAGGTGGTAGTACCCTTCGAATTGTTCTCGGATCATAGCCAAGGCGTGTCATCTGTACTCGTATCAGACGGCCTATCTCTTTTTCCGAAAAGCCTTCGGATACACCCATGATGAAAGCTTCCTTTACTAACGTAGCGCAATTGTGAATATGCCGTACCACTTCATCTATTTTATCTCTTAATTTCTCCGATGGATAATGGACTCGATCTTTTAGAGCGAGTCCTTTTTCTTGTGCCATTGTTACTCTCCACCATCCCCAGCATGAGTTTGACGGCTTTCTATGACTTGCAAACAAGAGCCGCAAACATGGATTAGACCATCGAATTTGTTCGTGAGGTTTATCCTCGTGCACGTAGTGGCGGGCTTACTACATCCTACTACGAAACATACGCGCGATCCTGTAACGGAATTCAGGTTATTCATTTGTATCCCTTTCTTCGAGTCGAACGAATGGATCAGGTGGTTGCCGGCTTGAAGGGCCCCACTGACCGCATATATCGTTACAAGTTGAGTTTTCCTTCGCTCTGCAGTTCTCTTCCAGAATTCTAGAAATAAGAACACTGCGGGAGACGTCTCCACGTCTGATATCTACAGTTTCTCTAAGGATCTTCGACATACAAATTCCCAGCGTGACCTTATTTTCTTTTACCAAGTTTGTTAAACCTGACAGTTTTAATAAGGAAACGATATTAAACAACTAAAGTGCTTTAGATGTCATACCCGGTACTAGATACGATGAATACGTGGATGATTGTATAGTATACATATTCACAGAGCATAAATTTTCGGAACTAAGATATAATCTACTTGAAAAGGAAATGAATTTGCGGCATAGAGTATCTACAGCAACACTCTCTTCTCACCTAAAGAAATTATATGGAAGAGAAATATTGTGTATAAGAGTCAAGAAAAATGGCCATACTTACTATTCACTAACAAAAAGGTTTAGGGACAGATTGGAATACGAAATGAAGCATGCTCAACCTCCAATAAATAGGTATTTAAGGAACACATTCTCCCGATTTGATTGCACTAAGCGATATTTTTACAAAGGAATGACCAATATAGCCTTAAAAGAATAGATCACTAGAGAAAACCTGAACCTTAATCGACCTTCTCTACCAGTTCAACCTTTGCCAGCATCTCAGGCTTTATCTTCTGTAGTATAGGCTGGACAGCGATAAGAAGATTTTCGATATTCTCCATGCGTTCTTTTACTGATTGCAGCTCATCTTCCTTTGTCCTCTGTTCTTCCATTAATTTAGAATATCCGGTAAGTGTTAACACAAATCCACAAG
>CAZPXJ010000254.1:0-3233 GCA_964590855.1 uncultured archaeon | reverse complement strand
CAAGTCAAGTGTTCTAATCTTAAGAGCTGATTCAGAGTTCTCAGTAAAAAAGTAACAGTGTTGAGTTGGAAGGCTCTGAATTTTTGTAGCTTCTTCTTCATCCAGATTCAGGGATTTAGCAATTAAATCAGTCTTCTCACTAGAGCGGAAAATCAACTTAGTTGCGGAGTTACCATGTACAATCTTTGACACGTGATCATATAATTGGAAAATTGTTATGTGACCAATACCAAGGCTTCTTCCCAAAAGGAAGATATTTTCAGCTGTAATCAATGAAGCCGAACTTTCTGTACGATAAAAATTAGGAATAATGTTTATAGCTTCTTCTAAAATAACAACATATCTCAAAATGTTTGTCATCTCATTAGAGGAAGCGTGTCGGTATAAAATCTTCAAAATAAGATTGCAGACAAGAAAAATGTCACCCGGCCTAGCTCCGCGAACTTGAAATTGGCTCAAATCCAAGATAATACTCTTACCCTTATCTAATAGAGAGAAGTCTAGAGTTGTTTTTGAAGCGCCTAAGATAGAGAAATTGATAGGGTTGAAAATGAAGTTCAACCTATTCAATACTGCATCTATAGTCTGTTGAAAATAAGTTACATTGGAATTTTCTTGCATTTGTTTTGATACTTTGAAGATATTCTCAACAAAAACCTGTAGATTTCTTTTAGGAGATTTGTGTGTCAATAATAAAGAATTTTCGAATAAATTTTTCATAGCAGGAGTGAACTCTTGATTAGAGGAGGCCATGAGCTCTTCTATAACTAATAGTGTGGCCCTAACATCATCTTCATCTTTGGTATCAAATAAATTGATAGTTAAAGGCCGGGGACGGCCTATCGTAAATATCTCTACGTTAGGATCATCAACAAACAATCTTGAATACTCACCTTTTATATCGAATACCAATGTGCTAATTCTCTTATCCAACAATTGCTTCAAGATTGTAGATACTATCTTTGTCTTCCCCCTACCAATCTGACCTTGAATTTCAACGTTTAGAAGGAGATCCTTAACTTTCAGAACAATTTCTTGTCCTACGTTTTCCTCATCTACAGCTCTCCCTACAATAATCGAATCTTTATCTTGAATAATATGGGATAAGTCTGAAATATCATCTCTTGAATTCACGGGTAATGAGCCCCCCCTGTAAGTAGGAGGAACGTGTACAAGCGAGCTAATTGCATCTATTTCTACAGAGTGCTTGTTTCTAACTGAAGAAAACAAAAGTTTGTTGAAAGATTTGTTGGAAGGAAGAAACTTGCGTTTTTTCTTACTGAGACCACTCGCATGGACAATAAAGGAGTCTGTCTTCTTATCATCTGTTAGAAGCAATAAATCAAATTTAACTTGTTGAGCATCCTTTCTCTTCTTCTGAGTTTTAATAACAAAACAAGCAGATTTTATCTCGTTTCTTAGAAGAATACTATACATTTGATCTGTTAGGTTAACTTTAGTGACTAATTCACTTGAAAAATCTATCTTACTCTTTGTCTTCATTTGATTAAGAGTTTTAATCATACTTCTGGTTTGTTCTCCAGTCAGGATCTTAATCCTACAATCATAATGTGATTCGATGATGTTTGATACAAAAATTGTATCTCTTTCAAGTTTCTCTTCCACGCTTTTCTTCAAAAATCCCTTTGCGGTGATTGTGAAAAATAGAGAAATTCCAGTGTTATGTTTGTAAACTCCTAACATTCTTTCTCGTTTTTTCATCGATAAACTGCTAAGAAAAGCCTCATTCACTCGGTTGGCGTAAGAACTGACTGAGTTTAACTTGTTATTTCCGTTTGAAACTGAGGATGAAACAATAACAAAACCCACTTTTCGAAAATATGGTAGAAAAAGTTTCTTCTCTGTTTGGGAGTTAGGATCATCCAATGGATAGAAAGGCAAGAATTTTGCGATTGTCAGTAAAACAACTAAATTCGCAATAGAAATTAATACAGCAGGAGTTGTAAAGATTCGTACAAAGAAACCTTTTACAGCTAAAGAGAGATTCTCAGCAAACTCAGCAAGTCCTTGAAAGGCTGCAAAAGGAAATAGTTTGATTAACTCACTAAATAGAAGAATGAAGGCAACAAGTCCGATAAGAGCAGCAATTATCCATGGTAAAACTCTGTTGAATAATCTTTTTTTCTTACTTTCACTGTTTTTCTTAAAATTATACTTGTTTGAAGGAAGATTCTTCTTCTTAGCCATAAAACTCTCCTCAGAAGAACTAGGGATAGTGATTCAACGTATACTAGATATAAAAGCACCAAAAAAATGAGCGAAATTCAGCTTGAATCTTGCTGAAAGAGATAAACCTAGTCTTTTCAGTTGGCATAAAATTTCCTTTAGCTTCTTTAAATTTATTTTCAATATAAAGGTAACCCTTTCCCAAGAGTGAATGATATGTATAACGAAAAATACGATCCCGATCAAGACCCAAATGACGTGATTCCACCTATGTGGGGACCTTAAATAACAGGTTACCACTAGTTGGATTTCTTACTTTTTCTTTTCCAAAACTTTCTTTTCCAAAACTTTCTTTTCCAAAACTTTCTTTTTACTCCATTGATATCAAAATAATCTAGAACCATTCTTTTTTGAATCTCATCTAGTACGTCCATAAAGGCTGTTTGTTTGAATTTTTCTTGCAGATTATCTGTTGTTCTCCTCGATGCAATAAGTTTGATATAAACAGAGATTTCTTCAGCAAGCTTGTTGTAATGATTCTTCTTACATTTTGCTTCAAGTTTGTATAGTTCGTTTAATATTCTTCGTTTTTCTGGATTCTTTAAATATTGAAGTAATAGTACAAAAACATCCTTCCAAATCAGAACTGTAGGTTCTTGCTTCTCAAATGAATATTGTTTTATTCTCTTTACCATTTTCTGAAATGCTTCAAAATTTCCTTTTGATAGATAGATTTTTGCCAAGAGTATATCCAGATTTATTGGATTATATACGTAATCTCTTAAACTGAGTATTTTATCTTCAAAATCATCTGGAGTACGGAAGGATTCATGCTTTGACATGATTTGGTGAAGAATAAAAGAAATGTCCTCCTTATCTAGAATCCCTTCTTCGTTGAGGAGATCACTTAATTCTTTTTGATCATAACTTTCTTTCAGGAGGAGATCTTCTGGAATTTTTGTTTTGTCAAGTATTTCATTGATGTAGTTATACAATCTGCGTAGTGATTCATCAATCGTACTATCGATATCGAGATCCAATTGACT
>CAZPXJ010000253.1:0-3234 GCA_964590855.1 uncultured archaeon | reverse complement strand
CAAATACTTGGATAATCAACTAATTTGTGCAGTCAATCCAGATCCCTCGAGAATAGATGGAATTCTTACTCTTTTCACAGTTGATGAATTCCCCAAACAGCTTAAGAAGATACAGGAGGATACAGCGACAGTCTACCCCATAACTATGGCATATGCTGAGCTTAGCACTCATCAAAAGTTACTGGCGGTAAATGACTTTTACATTGGACACAAATCCCATATGAGCTCCAAATATACAATCACCTATAGAGGGGAGACAGAAAGACAAAGTTCTAGTGGGATTGTGGTATCAACTGGAATAGGGTCTACTGGATGGTTAAAGGGTATCGTCTATGGAGCAGCTAGAATAACTAATGCCTATCACAAGGAGTTCAAAGTTGACACTCCATTAGAAGCGGATTATCGATTTCCATGGAATGCAGGTTATCTATATTTTGCTGTAAGAGAACCTTGGGAGAGTAAGATTACTCAAACAAATATAGCTTATGGTAAAATAGCATATGATGAAACTCTAGTTATAGAATCAAACATGCCTGAAAATGGAGTAATATTCAGTGATGGAATAGAGAAGGACTACGTCGAATTTCTTTCAGGAACAATTGCGTCAATTACGGTTGCAGATAAAGAAGTCAACTTGATCACAAAACATGACGATGAAGACTGGTAGTTACGCCTTTTCTACCACACACTTTTTAATAGTTAAATAGATATATTTTTCTTGATACGAACAATATGGTGCTAAATTGACCCCTAATTCATCAGCTATCCGCGAACAACCAGGAATTCCAGAGAAACCGCCGCTACTTCGTTTTACGATAGTAGATTTAAGTGGCTTAGCAGTTTTTCATCGAACCTATGTTAGTGAGATAATGGATGAATTATTATTTAGTGGTTTTAGCGCAGCTATGATTGCTTTTTCAAGAGAGTTAGGTTCAGAATTATATAGTATCCAAATGGAAGGAGTAAATTACTTTTTCAGAACTAGAGAGGACTTCATTTTTGTTGTTGGAATGTATCCTAGAGTAAGAAATTCTAGCGCAAATAGATTTCTTAGATTAATTTATGATCTTGTGGATTGGGGAGAACTTCAAGGGTATCTGAATAAAGCAATTTATTTCCAAACTGAAGAATTTATGGAAAAAGTTGAACAAATTATCTTAGACTTTCAGATAAAATTCAAACACCTAATTAGATAGGAACTATTAGTCTAAATAGGCTATCTCTAGAGCTTTGATGTACTCTTGAGGAATAATTTTTGTTTCTACAAAGGTCCAAAAACTCGGATCTCTTCTTTCCATTGAGGGAGGAGAAACATACCTTAGAAGCAGAAAGTATAGGACATCTTTCAGAGAAATAAAAGCAACAGCCCAATCTTCCTCAAGAATAGCTTTTTTAGAATCAAGTATTTCTGTCCATTCTCTGTCAATATTCAAATGTTCGAAAATAGGTATGACCATTCTGTAAAGACTCATCACTTTTGTTTTCTCAACGAGTTGGTGTAGTTCGGGGTAGTCCTTGAGACGATGTGAGATTGGTAAATTGTTATCAAAATTGTGTTCAAATTGTGATAAAATCATTAGATTCTCTTCGTAAGCTTTTACTCCCCAGTCGCTTTTTGGAGGTTTGCCTAACATTTTGATATAGATTCTATGCTCTGGTTTCCATTTCCACTCTTTACAAATCAGCGATTTTTCTTGAACAAAATCTTCTTTATCATACCAAACAATACAATTTCCTAAAAAAGATAGAAATAGAGATTTTTGATAGATATCACTTAAACTAGAAACTTCTTTCTGAAAAGTTTCTGTTACATATTCTTGTGCATGAACCCAGATATCGAGATTCCTTCCCTCTACATTAGTTTTCATATTTTTTACTAGAGTAGGCTGGTTGTTCTTTATCAGAATAATATCAATATCACTCTTTTCTTTAGCTCTACCTTCAGCCCAGGATCCCACTAATAATGCTGCAACAGTCTTATTATCTACCAGATTAGTTAATGTCCATGCCTTGATTTTCTCCAAAATTTGTGAGTTAGAATCTTTATCCTCCATCTTGCAACAATTTTCTTTCTAGAATATTAGTTTATCTGACTCATTTCCTTTCATAGAAAGACAAAATATTAAATAATACATGTTTAAACAATGTTGTATTCAGAAAGAGACAATACTAGCACAGCGAAAAATGGTGTTTTCATGAAATTAGACAAAAAAGAAATTTCTATCATCTTTATTACAATACTTGAATTAATTATATGCTTACTTTTGTATCCTGTTTGGCTTTCAATTCCAGGATCAAAAATAGTTCATTATCTTATAGTTGCTGGGCTTTTTGTAATGATTTGCGGTTTCTCAATATTCCTCATTTTTCTAAACAGAAAATTCACAGGTAAATTAGACGAAGAGAAACTAAATGCTGAAGTAAAAGAGACCAATAGTCAAGACAAAGATATTGCTGGTTTTAAAATAGAAATTAAGGGAAAAAATGTCTCAAAATACTTCCTTTATGGAGGATTTTTAATCTATAGTATTGTTCTTCTAATTATCAAAATTCCAGCCTTAAACAGCGAATTCAGAATATTTGGCGATGAAGGATTCCATGTTTTTAGGGTTGTCCTGATGGGAAAAATGATCACTCTTGGAGAAAGAGTACCCTTGTGGGTAATAGCTCTTTTATTCTACTTTTTAATAGCATTACTTATTGCTAGTATTATCTTAATTAAACGTAAAGACAACTTCAGAGAAAAAATTATTCAGTTCTATGAAAATAGAAAGAAGTTGATAGTAACTGGAATTCTTGGGGGTTCAGCTTTACTAATTGCTGCTTACACAATCTTATTTGATCTGGTAAGTTTAAGAGCTGGGTTTCAACTTCCTGAGGGAAATATCAATATTGCTTTTGCAAGATATGGTCCTTTAAATCCCATTATTGGAGTAATTTTCCATATTACTTTTGGATATTCAGAATTTGCTTTACGTTTGATTCCCTTGCTGTTCAGTTTCCTCAGTATGATTTACCTCTACAAATTGGTTAGAAGATATAGAAGTGACCTCTTTGCAATATCTGTAAGCCTTCTTTTACCACTCTTACCAACTATTTTCGATTTCGAAGGACAGTATTACTTGGCAACAGGGGTAATGTTTTTCTCAATAGCTTGCTTTTACCACTTTCATTTAGCAATCAATAAAACAGATACAATGGAATTAAACAAATTTCTGCTTTTCTACATTACTG
>CAZPXJ010000252.1:0-3237 GCA_964590855.1 uncultured archaeon | reverse complement strand
GAGTGGATTAGTAATCGACCAAACCAGATAGACATCAATCGAAACTATGTCAGAATGTAGATAATGAACGCTTGTTTTTGGGATAAGTTGTAGTTCAGAAGTCTCTAAATCTGATATTTTATACACGATATTATAATCGCTCTTAACCTGTTCGTATTTTTCAGCAGAAATGTAGATCGGGTGAGTTTCGTAAAATTCGGGTGGCGATATAGACCCTTGAGAATCGGCAAATTCTAAAGTTGGCACGCTATAAACCATGTAAGGCATAATACTATCAAGTAAGATGTCTTCGTTTTGGGTTGTTGCGCTACATACTTGGTCTTCTAAATACATAATTGAATTTAAAGAATGCATGAATGCAGGATCAGTATTCCATCCGAATCCGTCCCGTTTTTGTAGGAATGCTTCAAGCATCCAGTTATCAAAATCGGAATATGCCACGAGATTTTTAGCTTGCAACGAGTAGTCTAGAATTAGGGGTTTGTAACTCTCACCTAAAAATAAGTCAGTTTTTTCTACCCCGCTTGGAGCAAGAATGACTTCTCCAGCGTATTCATAAAGTGCAGTTTGACGTTTGATCGGAGCGTAAACACCTTGACCGCTACCGAAAAGAGAGTTAGTAGAGAGATCTCCGAACCAAGTATCCATCCACCACTTACTCGATAAGGTTTGAGAACTCTTAAAATTGGTGTTATAAAACGATTGATGAGCAATAAAATTATCAAGGTCTCTTTGCTGATTTAATGAGTGAATAATATTTGCAATTGCGTAAGTAAGAATATAACCGACTTTTGCTCCCGCATCAGTACCTATTACTGGGAAGTATGAACCAATTCCAGCACCAATCGCAGCTCCAAAAATAGCCCATGCTTGTGCTTCGACTTGCCACAATATATCCTCGACAAGTCGTTTATTCCACACATTTTCAATAAATTCGTTTGCTTTTTTATCAGAAACCTCCTCTAGTAATGTACTAGATGATCTTTCGTAAGCAATTTTCCATAGCTCAAACATAGAATCTGATAATGTAGGTTCTAAACGATACTCACTGTGCGTTTCGTTAAAGCGAAGTAAGTCTCCGTAGGGATTATCGAGAGCGTAAGTTAATATATTGTAAACATCTTCTTTATGTTCAGCAGAATTTTCAGTGAGTTCAACTTGTTTTTTCACTAAATTCATCTTATTTGGAATAAGATATCCGTCTCCATCGTAATCAAATCCCACAGCAAGCACATTATTGTACTCATCTACTACGAAAATAGTTTCGAAGCGGTTATCGTTATTACTATCGTAATAAAGATAGGAACCACTAACTTTCTGAGGTCCGTAATGGTAAGTATTGTCGTAAAACACACCTTCGCTCGGAGTTACTTCTATTACTTGTCCATTTACGATACTATCGGTTGAAGGACTATAAAATCCAGCAAAAGATTGATGTCCTCCTGGAAATTTCAACGCTACTTCGTTGGTTAACAGATTTGAGTTTATAATCTCCCCATCTTGAATAACGGTCTTACTTTCAAAAACGGAGGGTATACCATCTTCGGGATGCGAAAGCGATAATAAACCTTCTAAATAAGGTACTTCTGTTATTATATCATTAGAAGGATCACCATCCCCATAATCGCAAGAAACTGCGGTTAAATAAGTTTCGACCTCGTTTAATTCAGTTACTTCGTTGGGAAAAATGTCTTGATATATTCGAGTGCTTACTACTTCGTTATCCTCAAATTCTTTAAATACAAAGGAGCAAGACACATCAGAATAGTTATATGTGGAAATAGTTTTTTCTATAAGATATTCCTGTGCAACAGGTTGAAGATCGATACCAATTGTGGGATAAAAGTAAAGCGTTGTGTTTTCCTCAGTGTAGGTGATTACTTTCACATTTGTATAGATCGCTTCAAACGACATTTCTCCATCGATTGTTCCATCAGATTCAAAATCCTTTTGTATTAACAAATTCATTTTACTGATTGATGTGTCCGTGGTAACATTATTGATTATGACGGTTTGAGCAACAACATTATATTCTCTCCAAAGATCTTTCCAATTTAATTCAAAGGACTTGGATTCCTTCACTTCTCCATTTCTTTCGGTATAAGTTTGACTCGTTTCAACTTTTTGTATAAGCGTATGAAAAGAGATTTCTCCTGCTGGGTTGACAAATCCATATTTGAACGAATTGTAAGCCCCATCATCGGTAATGTCTTGTTTTTCGACTACATATTCGTGAACGCCATCCATATCAAAATCTTTCATTTCTAAACAGGTTCTTGGGTCGTCAATCCCAGTAAATAAATCAAAATCAATTTGTTGGGTGCCTGGATCAAAAGTATAAATGTCATTGGTATGCACTATAAACTTTGTATTTCTCGTGTATTTGAGGTATTCGAAAGCAGAGTCTTCGTTACCGACGCTATAGTCTTCAAATAATAGAAAATAATCCAGATCAATATATGCATAGGAAATATATAGAGTATCGTTTTTTGTCCACACCGGAGCTTCTGGATGGTTAGAAATCGCACTATCTGTAAGTCGAAATTGTGCATAATCTGAAAATGCTCCTTTTTTAAACCCAACTAAAACAATTATTTTCTCAAAAGCATCTAACCGAATTCCATTTGGAGCAGTAATTTCAATCGATTTTTTATCAGACAATAATACTCCTGATGCGATATCAAATTCTATCTTAGATTCGTTGAAAAAATACCCCTCTACTGACATTATTACGAGGTATGTTGCTTGAGAATAATCTTGCGATAAATGGAAAGTACCTGTAGAAGATGTGATGTTATAGGGAAATAATTTTTCGATTGCAATTTGTCGCGTTTCTACTTCGTTAATGCTTTGATGGTATGAAACTGAATTGTAATCGCTATTAGTTTCGTCAAACCACTCGTACGTGACTTCCAATGAATCAGTATCTATATTTGGTTGATCAACAGTTTGCCATTCTCTCCACGCATTAGAATCCGACCACGAAATGTAAAGATAATTAAACCTATCGATATGTGGTTGATAAAACTGGTATAACTCTGCTAATTTTTCTTTTGTTACTTCAAGATCTTGAAGCGCGTAATAATATTCTTCGCAAAAAGAAGGGTTCCAATTGAATTCGTAAATGCCTTGCGATATTTCGTTAGTAAGCAGATGTTCTCCAAAGTAGTACCAATTACCACGACGATCAAAAGCTTCAAAATATAATGTTTCGTTTATTTCAGGGTTATCGTGATA
>CAZPXJ010000251.1:0-3279 GCA_964590855.1 uncultured archaeon | reverse complement strand
TTTATCATAGTATTTTTTATAGCTTTATTCATCCTCATGGGAGTATTAACAGCTTCAGGAGCATTATCACCGCTAACAAAAATTATGGGGAGTTTCCTCCAACCTGATTCAACCGGGACAATCGCAATTGGAGGTCAAATATTGGTAGCATTAATTATTGGAGTTGTAGGACTACCAATTACGGGGTTCCTAAATGGTTCATCAGCAGCTCTGATATTCTCTTACATCTTCCAATCATTGCCAAAGGGTATTTTACCGGGATTATGGATAGGTTTTGTTCTAGGGGGAAATATCGGTGGATCACTTTCACCTTTAGGATCTATTACAATTTTGATGGCTCTGGAAATCCTAAATAGAGAAGGAGATAAGATATCTTTCCTACAGTATATAGTAAAAATGCTCCCCCTAACGCTATTGTTTAGTACCTTAAGTATAGTATACTCAATGTTCTTAATTGGAGTTGGACTGTAGAGCAGTTCTTTTCTTTCAAGTCTTCTCCTTCCAAGTGATTATGCTTTTTGATCTGTAATAGATATACCCCTTCCAAATGCCCCATAGTATAAACATACTTCTGAAGCTGATTGTGCAGCTCTTCGCAAAGCTTCTTCAGTATTAACCAAGTTTCATAACGTGCGTAACCACAGGGGCCATACCCGAAATAGTAAGAAGAAAAAATCCAAGAGACAATTGAAATGTAAACTTGTACTACACTAAAGAGAGCTACTTCTATTTATTTTTTATTGAGATATTTAGAAGATGATGAATCCTTTTTTACATGTTGAATTTCTGTAATAGTCATCTGATAAATAAATAATCAAATAAAACTAAAAAGGATTTTAAAGAAGGAAGAACTAGTTTTTCTCCATCCAGTCTCGTCCATCCCAATGTGTCATACCTTTGGTTGCTATTCCATCTGGTTTCTTTCCAGCTTCTAGCTCCTCTTTTGTTAACCAATACATAGATGGATGTTCAGTGTTGTAGAGAACGTTGTAAGCTTGGGGTATATGTTGTACTACCACATGCTGACTAATGTCACCTTCATAAATCTCACCATCATGCTCCATACCTATTGGACTTTCAAGTTCTACTTTTACTTTCTTGGCATACTTGTATTCAGCACCTTTCAGATTCAAATGTTCTCCTTTGAAGATTTTTTGAATACCTAGTAGAGTAGCGAATTTGGTCATATCTCTTGAGATAAACACATCAAAGAAATCGTTTTGAGGATGAGCGTTTACACATGATAACATACCACCACCAAGAGATTTTCCAATTCCTATTGCGACTAGCATCAATCTGAAATCCATTGGTTCTCCATCATCTAGAATTATTGTTCCTTTTCTCTGTTTAACTGTAGCTAATTTCTTCAAAGCTAGAAAAGTGTATTTTGATGGACCTTTTATCCATTTCATTTCTCCATCCAAATTACCCAGATTCACAAGTGATGATATTCCAAAATCAAAACTATTCCCGAAGAAAACTTCAAATTTTGTATCTGGATATTTAACATGACCAATTGATGATGGTGAAACAGCAGTTTTTTCAATCAATGTTCTTGCGGCATTCTCAGGGTCCCATGGTATCCCCATGAATGTACAAAGATCGTTTCCAGTACCAAAAGGAAGAACTCCGAAGGCTATGCTCTTTCTTTTCTGTTCTGAAACACTCATTATACCATTAATAGCTTCATTTACTACTCCATCACCACTAGCGACAATGATTCGATTAAATCCATCATTAATCGCTTGTTTGGTTAATTCTTGTCCTTGAGCTCTTTTTGTTGTATGAACAACATCATAATCAATCCCGCTTTCCTTGATAATTGGTTCAGCTTTTTCCCATCGTTTTGGGCATAATCCTGAACCTGCATTGGGATTTACAATAAACTTCCACTTTAAAGCCATAAGAGCTAGTTCTTCGTCGCTTGCTTATAAAACTTCTACTATTTTATGACAAAAAATCATTATTTTCACATCTGTTCTAACATTAGAACAGAAACTTGTTTGTTTGTTCTTGTTCTAGCCTTATAAACTGCAATGAGTAACTAATGACAATGAAAGTACCTTCAAGAACCACTAAGAGCATGTTGAAAGGCGTTTTATTATCTTTATTAGTCTCTACATCGGTTATAATACCACTTATTTTTCCTTTCTACATTTCTAATCGGAATAACAATTGGAGAAACATTGGCGAATATGAATGGCAAACAGGAAATATTGATCGTTTTCCACAACCAGGTACAGCAATTGAACATAAGATAGAGTTGCCAACTGAAACTCCTTTTGGTACTTATATTCCAAAGGCTCTGAATTATACTCCTTCAATTATTCCAACACCTATAGCTTCAGATTTATCTAATGTAGAGTGGTTGTTTGAAATGACACATTTTTGGTCACAAGAAGCTCTAGATAAACTAGCGGAACAAGGTTTTCTTATTACTCCAGCTGGAACTAATAACATCTATGAGATTTATAGGCCATCAAGTTATTTAGAAGCTGAAGTCAAATACATCACAACTGATTTGTGTCTTCACACATACCATAAATTGCTTTCTATGGCAATGAAATTTACAGAAGGAGTGTATCTGATTGAGGAATTTGAGATTATGGTTAATGCAATTAGAAACCATCAATTACATTTACAGCAACAAACTGCTCAGAATAATGTTTTAAACGCTCTTAAGAAGAATATCGCTTATTTATCTACTATTTTGGTTCTTCTAGATGAATCAAACCCAATTCCTTTAGATGTACGAAATATGGTTTCGGAAGAAATTTACAAAATAGATAATGGTAGAATAGCCAATTCAGCCATTTTTGGATATGAGGAAGATTTCTCCCAATACAAAATTAGAGGTCATTATAGTACTAATGCGGTTCTCTCCAACTACTTCAAAGCAATGATGTATGCAGGAAGAATGGGTTTTCTGTTTCAATATGAGTTTTTAGATTTATTTGCTAGACAAGAACAGACTAGAATGGCTTTACTTCTGATTTCTTCCTTCAATGAA
Organism: uncultured archaeon; assembly: GCA_964590855.1. Classification (GTDB taxonomy): domain Archaea; phylum Asgardarchaeota; class Heimdallarchaeia; order Heimdallarchaeales; family Heimdallarchaeaceae; genus UBA460. The sequence goes on along the minus strand of CAZPXJ010000251.1, from coordinate 269 downwards.
ACAGTAAATAACGAGCAAATTTGGGATTACTGGGAAAGGATTTATGGGACCACATCATTTTTCATTGGAGAGAGTAATGATTTGACTGCACTTGACTACTATAAGATCTTAGAACACTATGACTTTCCAGAAATAAATGATTTTGGAGAGGATGAACTTATAAACAAGATTATGGAAGATTTGGAAAAAGCACCGCTTCCAAGAATCATCACAATGTTAGTAGAGAGTTCTAACTCTACATCAGTTCCTCGAGGATTTAGACTGTTTGG
>CAZPXJ010000250.1:0-3291 GCA_964590855.1 uncultured archaeon | reverse complement strand
CATTGAAGTAAAGGTTATAATTTTGCGCTATTTCAGATGCAAGTTCAGTTGTAGAAAAATTCGTATCTATATTATTAATAGTATTTAATATTTTAGAAAAAAAAAGCGTGAAACTAGTTAAACGATAAATTTCTATATGTTGTATCCTTTGGTTTCCTTCTATCTTTGAATATTATCTTGTCCATTTAATGTCAGAAAAAATTTTCGCTTTCATTGACTTTCATTATTACTTTCTTATTTAGTCTTTTTGTGAACAATACTTTTAGGTATTGCTTCCTTATTTTTTTATTGGTGGCATGTTCAAATGAAAAAAAGAGTTCTATTAGTTTTTACGATTCTTTTGTTGTTTTCTTTACAAATGAATATGAGTTATACATACTCATTTCAAAATCAAGAAGAAAAAAATCTAGTAATTAATTCAGATGATTATTCTAACTGGTTTTGGACAAATATTGAAGTTTTAACTGGTGGAGATGATGATTCATATAATATAGAGATGGTAGTGGATGAAATGAATAATATTCATTTTATTTGGCAAGATGATACAGATGACCTTGCTGGCTCTGGTAATGATCGCGATATATTCTACATGAATTGGGATTTTGCTACTGATACCTTGTCCAGTATTGAGGTGGTTTCTACAGAAGGAAGTTCAACTTCCGAAGGTGGAAAATTAGCTATTGATACTAATGGCAACATACATGTAGTATGGGTGGATTCTGCAGATCTTTTAGGGGCAGGAGGTACAGATATGGATGTTTTTTATCGTATGCGTTTAGCTTCAGGGGTTTGGTCATCCTATGAACTCCTTTCTGATGTAAGTGATTCAAATGCTCAAGAATTAACCATTATTGGAGATAGTTATGATAACATTTATGTTGCTTGGTCTGATCCTACAGATGTTGGTGATTTGGGAGGAACAGATCGTGATATCTTTTACAATATATATGATGATAGTACGGACACATGGAAAGGAATGACTTTAGTCAGTGATGATTCCTCCTCGGTTTCAGTGGAACCGTGTCTAGCTGTGGATAGTAAAGATTATATTCACCTTGTTTGGACAGACAGTACTGATATTTTAGGGGCAGGAACTGATTATGACATCTTTTACAAGAAGCTTTTATCATCATTCTCAATTTGGTCTTCAACTCAAGTTGTGAGTGAAGAAAGCACAGATAATTCCCGCGATGGTAGTATGTGTGTTGATAGTGAAGATTCTATACATGTTGTATGGTATGATGAAACAAATTATCTAAGTTCGGGTTTTGATCTTGATATTTTTTACAAAGCTTATGATTCATCAAAAACTTCTTGGACACCTACTGAAGTTTTATCTGTTTATGCAGATGCACCTTCCGCTCTACCTATCATTACTGTTGATGACTCAGATACTTTACATCTGGTTTGGGAAGATCAAACTGATTATGGAGGTATAGGTTCTGATTGGGATATAGTATATCAATATAAAGATAGAAATTCAAATCTGTGGTCTCAATTAGCTATAGTTTCACTTGATCCTGATTCTGAATCTTATGTTCCTACAATCTTGGTAGATAAGTTCAATCACATTCACATTGCTTGGTATGACAATACAGATTATTTAGGTTCAGATGCAGATTATGATATTTTTTACAGAAAATTTGTTGGTCCTCCAGAGGTTACTATCCTTACTCCCTTTGATTCTGGTATTATTGAAATTGGTGATTTAACCTTAACATGGCAAGAGGTTAACAGTGCAGAGAGCTATCAAGTTTTTAGAGATGGAGCCTATATTTATTCAACTAGTTCCTTATCTCCTATAGCAACAGTTTCAGAACTAAGGTTTACAGATACTCTGGATCTAAGTGGAGATTATTATTACACAGTAATAGCAATAAATCGATTTGGTGAAAGTGATTCTTCCAATATCGAATCAGTTACAGTTTTAGAAACATCTGGATTATTCCAATCAATTAAATTAGGAGAAATCTTCATACTTGCTGGTATTTTGGGTGGTTTTCAGTTAATATTAATTACAATTGTGATTGTAATCTTCAGAAAAAAACCCTCAAAAGAATAGATCAGATACTCTTTCACTGAACTAGAGAAAGATCATTCCAATCTTTCTCAAATTCTTCTACTTTAATCTTGTAATTTTTTTTATTTGTGTCTATTAAATCCCATTCTGTTATTGATGGACATCATAGGTGCAAGCATATACTCCATGGAAATATCCATTCCTACAATATTCTTGTTCAAGAAAATCAAGACCTAATAATACTAGACTGTACTGGGATAGAAATCAGTGATGTCAGAATGGATGTATGTTATGCTGCTCCATCTGAAAGCTATGTTAGTGAGTATAAGCAAACTTCAGAAGAAAGAATAAAGAATGCTTCTGTGATTGCAAGAATGTACGAACAGATATCTGGAACCAAGATTGAAGGATTATCTTATTTTATGATTTTGACTTGCACTTATAATCTAATAAGACTTTATAGTCAGATAAACAATCCTACAATTCCAAATGAAAATGAAGAAACCGAAGAATTCTTTCGATCTATTTATGACTATTTTCTGTTTCTTGTTGCAATTATTGATGAAGAATGTAAAATTGAACTAAAACAAGTCAAAGAATATTTTTCTGTTTAATAGCATCGTCCAGTAATTTTATTACCTGTTCCGAATATGTAGAGTTATACTTAGCACACAATTCAATATATTCTTGTTTTACATCTTTTAATGGTGGTAAACTCATGTTCTTTAACTGGCCAAATATTAAGGGATTATACATCGCAGCTCTTCCAATCATCACTCCAATACACCCAATTTCTTTCATTTTTTCAACATCACTCTTTGTCCTGATATCTCCATTTGCGACTATGGCTTTTCCTGTGTCAACACATTCAGGAAAAACTCCCCAATCAGCTTCTTTTTCATAGGACTCTGATCTATATCTTGCATGTACTACAAAGAAATCTGCATCAACCTTTTCGATTAACTGGAGGTATACTTTTTCTTTCTTTTCAGTAAAATTGACCCCTAAACGTAATTTGATATTAACATTGTAATTAAAACTTTTGATTAAATTAACCATTCTCTTTACTTTGGTTGGTCTTTTTATCATTGCACTCCCAATACCTTGTTGAACATATGATTGAGAAGGGCAACCTAGATTGAGATTAAAACCGTGAAATCCTTTTTCAGGGATAAACTCTTTCAAGAACTGCTGAAGTTTTTCTTCATCTTTTCCCATAATCTGGATCATTGTTGGAGTATCGTCGTAGAGTTTTATTCTATCCAAAGCGG
>CAZPXJ010000249.1:0-3353 GCA_964590855.1 uncultured archaeon | reverse complement strand
AGGAACAGCGGCGGCAATAGTCATAAATAGGAAATCGCGATGAACGATGTGTCCCAGTTCATGTGCAATAACTCCTTCTTGTTCTTCAGGAGTAAGTAGATTAAGTAATCCATCTGAAATCACTATTCTAGCGTTCTTTTTGAATCTACCATAAGTAAGAGCTGTTGGCATTTGATCATGTATCATACCAACTTTCTTTATCGATATATTCTGCAATTGACTCTGATCTGCAATTAACTTCGCTAGATGGGGAGGTAATTGCATAGGATCTATCCATGTTAGTTTATAGAGCCATCTGAAGTTTAAGTCAAGCAACCAAGGGGATATTAGAAACTGAAACAGTGCAATCCCTACTGTTATTAGTATCGGAAACAGTACAATTGTAAATGTACTAGATGCTAGTACAAATCCACCGTAATAATATGCTAGTAGAATTGAACCTATTACAACGGCATAAACCATACCCCACAAGAATGCTAGAGTTAACATTCCTCTGAAAATTATCTTGAATTTCATGTAATCAAGATAATCTAACACAAACTAGTATATAATAATTTCATTTTTAGAAAAGTAAAAAAAGAGAGAAGGAATGCTAGTTCTCTCTTCTTCTGTTTATGAAGTATATTCCTTCGATAAAGAATGTCATTAGAGCAAAGAAAGCATGATTAGATGTTTGATAATTTAGAAATTACGGAATTCTTTCTTAGACTAATCAGAGCTCGAGACTCCATCTAAGAGGGTAAACCACCCTTCTAAACTCATTTACAACAACATTCAGTTCAGTAGTTTTTTCATTTTCTATTGCAGAAATTACTGAGGAAATACAAATAGAGTACCTATCAGTAAAATAGTCAATAAAGTTTTAGAAAATTCATTAGCTTTCATTTAACTCAATTTAGATAAGACAACACATTATATTTGTTTTGTAGAAAAAAATCTTCTAAGAACTAATTTTTTAGTACATAGCTAGAAGATCTGTCATTTTGCTTATTGTCTCAGAAGCAGTAATTTTCTTTCTTCTGGTTCCAGGTGCTCCTTCTTCCCCATAATAAATGAATTTTATATCTGCATTAACTGCTGTTTCAGCATCTACCCATGAATCTCCTATGAATACTGTCGAGTTCTTATTTATTTGAAATTTCTCCATAAGTGTGTATATTCCTTCTGGATTAGGTTTACTATTTTTAACATCATCTCTTGTTAAAACATATTCGAAGAGATGGTTGAAATTATACTTCTCCAAAGCAAAATCTGTCAGTTTTCTAGCGTTATTAGTGTAAATGACTAAGATATGACCTCTTCGTTTAAGTTCTTCAAGTGATTCAACAACACCTTCCTCGACAAATGCTTTTTCATAACCTTTTAGTTCATATTTCTCTACTAATCCCCAAGCTTTGTCATATAGAGTCCCAGAAGGATCTTTATCTTTTATAAGAAAAACTAGCTCTAAAATAGTGTATATGGACCTGCTTATTTTCTGATATTCTTCTTCACTTACAATTTCTTTAAGAATTTCCCTAATTCTATCTCTTATACCCATGTAGTCAATGTCAGATTGGATTAATGTTCCATCCATATCAAATATCATTAAGAGTTGAGAGGATTCCATTTTTCACTTTCTGAAGTTTTCATTAATATTTTAAATAATTTGGGTTATCACAGCTACAGAACAATAGTTAATCTTTTATTTTTACACTTCTATGATAATTTGGTGTCCCTTTGAATATAAAGAGTCTTGAATTTGAGTTTATTTCTTATGAACCTATTTTTTCAGATCTGAAACAGACGTATAACCAATATTCCAAACTATACAATAAATTCAAAGAATCTGGGGAGGAAAATGTATCTGTCAAAGTTCTGTCCTATCATTATGCAGGAATGTTATACGTAATCAAAGGTGACGAATTGAGACAAAAGAAGAAGTTTGATGAAGCTCTTAAAAACTATGAAGAAGGACTAAAGTTAATTAATCGTTCTAGAGCATCAAGAGGGCGAGAAGGAGATAAGATCTTCAATGAAATGGCTTTGTGGATAAATTACTGTGAAGGAATGAAATGTATTTGTAAAAGCTTCTTAGAGAAAGATCCATCTAAACGACTAAAACTTCTTGAAGAGAGTTTCACCTATAACACTAATTTCTCTGATATGAGAAAGTCGGATGAAGATATTATCATCAGAAAAGCTGCAGAAGCAAGATCTAGTTATACACAATATATCCACTATCTCATAAAATCTGAATTAAATACTGAAGACACTAAACATGCTAAGAAAAATCTTCTGAAAGCAAGAACAGAAATAATGAAAGCTAATTTCATTTACAACTCATTATCAGAGGAACTTGAAGATGTTCAAAATAAGATTGATGAGATTACAAAAGCACACATCATTGCTAGAGCAGAAAGATATTGGGATCAAGGGACCTCACAAATCTCAGAGAGCAACTTTAAGGAAGCTCAAAAGTATTTAGCCATAGCTTCAAAATACTATATCAGAGCAAGCGCAATTTGCGCTAATTTCATGGAACAACGGTTGTATTTAGCTCTTTCTCGAATTACAGAAGCTAGTAAACATGAAGCTAAAGCAAATGAAATGTATAAGAGACAAGATAAACCAAAGGAAGCTAGTGAAATATTCAAACAAGCTGTAGATATTGTCGACATCTCTTTGGGATTACTCACAAGCATAAAAAGCGAATCATTGATAAACAATATGACAGCACAAAGATCGTTTTATGAAGCACTTGCATATGAAACAGAAGGAATTTATCTGTTTGATGACGAACAGTTCAAAGAATCGCTTAAACTTTTCGAAGATTCTATGAAGAAGCTTGAAGAAACTCAAATTAGTGCTTCTGAAGGAAATATTGACCAATTACTAGAATTTGTCCGAACAGCTAAGAGTGAGGTAGAAGGATATATTTCAATGACACAAGCGATGTTGTAGTGTTCTAGACCAATTGAACATAATAATAGTTGTTTACATAAAACTTTAAACTAAATCCAAATAATTTAAACTGAAGAATCATCTGTGAAGAAACAACGGTCTCGGATTCGGTCTGAATATGACAGCTGATGGGCGGACTGAGGTGGTTCTTCTTCATTTTACACTCTAACAGTCTCAATGATTGTATTATATTCATAAAATGAGAGCCTTTTATGCCCAGTAGCTGAAACTAACCCTAGTGAGTTTCCTCCAGACAAATCATCTTGTAAGGAGTAGTATACAAAACCTTTGAAGAGTGGTTCATTCAGTACAAGTTCCAGAAGTCTAGCTAAAGCTCCTGCTTGTATTCTTTCGCCATACATTACAGCAGAAATACCAAATTCACATATCCACAGTTCTTTAGTGGATGG
>CAZPXJ010000248.1:0-3365 GCA_964590855.1 uncultured archaeon | reverse complement strand
TTCGTGGAGGAAGCAGGAGTAACTGACCCCTCCACTGACGATCTTTGGACACCCATGGTGAATGTAACCGTAAATAATCCTCCTCCTCCAATAATCACTCATCCAGAAGATATAACCTTCAACGAAGGAGATCCTGACATGAGAATCTCTTGGACAGCTACTTCTGAAGATGAAGATTATTATGAGATTTATAAAAACGGTAGCTTTGTATCCATAGGTCTTTGGACTTCTCCTACACCTATCTTTCATCCTATCAGTCATCTACTAATTGGGGATTATGAGTTTACAATCGTTGTCTATGATGATTTTAATCAATCAACCAACGATACAGTTATTGTCCACGTTCGAGATTTAGCTGCACCAATAATCAGTTCTCCAGCTGATATAACCTTTGATATTTCAGAAATGGGACATTATGTTGAATGGACAGCAATAGATTTACACCCAGTAAGCTTCGAACTGATGAGAGATGGAATAGCAATCGATTTTGGGCCTTGGGATGAGAACACTTTGTTACGTTTTTCTTTAGATAATCTGATACTAGGAAAGTATAATTACTGTCTAATTTTGACAGATGAATCAAACAATGTAGCCTCTGATTGCGTTATAGTAAATGTAATTGAAACCACAAGAAATGGAAGTCCTTCATTAATAATATCTATACTATCAATATTTATTCTGATATCTATTTCATCATTAAGGAGAAAAAATAAAAAATAGTTAGCCTCTACTCAGCAAAAATAGGGGCTTTTATTGTAGTTTCCTTTTCAAATGTTGCTAAGAACACATTTGTTGTTAATGTTATTGCACCTTTTGGACAAGTATCTTCACATAAAGCACAGAAGCAGCATTTTCCAAGATCAACTTGAGGATAAGTCTTAGGATATTTCTCCTTGAATTCAGGAGGGGCTTCTACCATTTCTATTGCTCTATTGGGACAGATTCTTGCACACGACCCACACGATATGCAGTCATCTATCTCTAGGTGATGTTCTCCTCTGTTCCTTTCTGGCATTTCTACTACTTCTTTTGGAAACATCACTGTCATCGGTTTTTTGAAAAGATTCTTGAATACTTCTTTAACTGGACCTATTTTCATTTTTTTCATCTCACCTATCTACATCAGCTGGGCACTGATACAAACTCCAATATATCGCAGGAACATCTGCGTAGTCTACACCGGTCAATAATCGCTCCAGAATAGGTATCATATGTGAGAAGGAGGGACCTCGGATCTTCACCCTATAAGGAGTCTTCTCACCAGTTGCTACCATGTAAAAAGCTCCTTCTCCACGGGATAGCTCGTTACGAACATAGGTTTCTCCAGTAGCTTTACGAAACTGGACGATTGGTTTGAGGTTAGGTGTTTTCACTTCTCCTTTAGGTAAGTTTGCGACTGCTTGTTTTATGATTTTCATGCTTTCCTCTATTTCTTCCAGACCTACTCTGAACCGATGATATGCATCACCTTCATCATAGACAGGAATATCAAAGTCTAGTTGATCATAAATCTCGTAGGGGTCTTGTCGTCTGACATCTGCGCCAACACCACTACCACGTAGAATTGGACCAGTAGCTCCATATTTGATAGCGTCTTCTTTGGTAATAACCCCAAGTTCCTTGAACCTAGCCATCCAAGAAAGGTTTTCAGTTGAAGCAAACTTTCTCATGTAATCCACTTTGTCAAGGACAGCTAAAATCTTCTTTTCAGCTTTTTCTGGTAAGTCTTTACGAACACCCCCGGGACAAATGTAACCAGCAGGATAGACTCTTCCACCAGTGATCATATTGAAGACGTCCAAAATATAATCTCTGTATCCCATTGCGACATTGAAGCCAGTCATAAAACCTGTCCCTAAAGACAGCACTGCATACCAAATGAAGTGTGATTGTATTCTTGACAATTCTGCCATGATCACTCGGATATGTTTTGCTCTTTCTGGAATATCATATCCCATGAGATTATCAACAGCTTCAGCATGAACTAAGTTCCATTGTAAAGGTTCTAGAACACACACTCTATCAGATAATACAGCATTTTGCATAGGTTCTCGGTATTCCATCAACTTCTCGAATCCTCTGTGAAGGTAACCAGGATCTGCTGTGGCTTTCAATACTCGCTCTCCACGCATTTCAACTTTGACTGAGAAGTTTCCAGATCCAGGATGAGCTGGTCCAAAGAACATTTCAAAATCACTTGCACTATATTTCGTCTTCGCGCTTGTCATTTTTTCACCTCAAAATAGGCCTTCTCACGAGGGTTTTCCTCTTTGTAATGTTCTTTCAAAGTATAGTCGCGCCAATTGAAATCTTTCAGAAAAGGAGGCGGACCTTGCCAATCTTCCAAAAACAATGGTGTAAGGTTGGAATTACCTTGGAAATCTATTCCAAATAATTCATGAATCTCTCGTTCGCATGTTTCGGCATATGTATCCCAAATAGAATTGATTGAGGAGATGGAAGGTTTTTTTCTATCTATCTTTGTTTTTATGCTAAGCAAGGACTTGTTATTATAAGACCAAAGATGATATACTAGTTCAAACCTTCCTTCCTCTAACCAATCTATAGCGGAAATAGTAGAAAGATGTTCAAACCCCAATTGTTGAGCTTTGAGACAAACATCTACAATTCTTGAAGGGGCAATTTCTACCCACAACCTTCTTTCGTTTCTAAGAACTACAGAAGCATCAAACTCGGAACTCAAGTTCTCGATCAAATCAGTTTTTTCTTGTTCAGTTACTGCCATTTTGATCACTTGTCAGGTAGTTCCTCCACATGTTCTAAAACCTTGAAAACAGCATCATATATTGCTTCAGGTCTAGGGGGACAACCGGGTATATACATAAACACAGGCAAATAGTCCTCTAACCTTTTGATTGTATTATAAGAATCCCAGTACATTCCTCCTGTCATAGTACAAGAGCCTAAAGCAAAAACAAATTTGGGGTTACCCATCTGTTCATAAATTTGCTGTGCTCTTTTAATTGATTTGGGAGTTTGATATCCCGCTATAAACAAAGCATCAGCTTTTCTTGGAGAATTAACAGCTTTCATTCCAAAACGTTCCATATCCCATCTCGAACCTACAACAGGACAGAGTTCCGTAAATCCACAAGAATTAAACCAGTTGAAAACCCAAACAGCTTTAACAAATTTTCTCATAACTTTTTTCTTTGTTATCATATTACAACCAGCTGAATATAATAGTTAGAATTCAGAGCTCATCAGCTCCATCAACCGGTTAATTTTGAATTATAATTTAAAATTTGGGGTGAGGATTCATCAAAATACTATAAGTATAGGCTTTCAGAGATAGTTATAGACACATATTGATAATTACATTTTTCTACTAATAATTATCAAAT
>CAZPXJ010000247.1:0-3388 GCA_964590855.1 uncultured archaeon | reverse complement strand
CCGAAGTTTATTGGGACTATTGGACTAAGAGAGGATCTAAGAATTCGAAAAGGAGATGATATTCAAACTTGGTTCATACCATATTATGATGCTTATTTCAACTGGAATTCGGAACCGATGTCTCTTATACCGAAAAATGGTCAGATAAATACAACAGATTTAGTTGAAGGATCAAATACTCTTCATCTATATACATACATTATTTCTGAATGGTACAATAGATCTTATTCTATAGAGATTGATAGTATAGCCCCTATTATCACACTCTCTGAAATCAATGGATCGACAATTAACTCCAGAGCACAGTTAATTATTAATAGCAATGAAGAGTTGTCATCACTTCAATTTGCATGGGATGAATTTCTCTTTTCTAATGCTTATGAAGCAAAGATTCAGATTCCTGAGAAAGACGGAAATCACAGTTTACAGATAAAAGCAAAAGATAGCGTTGGGAATTTAGTAGAGCTTTATTATCAATTCAATGTTACTGGTTTTAATGAAACAATGGGTCCAAATGATTTCTATTTACAAAATGAATATTCTGGTATCCTAGAGCAATCATATGTGGACATTGTTCCATATATTCTAACCAGTTATTTATTAGTGGAATACAGAATAGAAGGAGAAACACAAAAGTATGGACATATTTTAGGTTCAAAACGAGAATATCTATTTCCAGGTACATATACTCTAACAGTAATCTTATGGTTGGATCTGTTTGTTAGAAGAACCAGAATCTGGAATTTTGAGATACAAGAAGGTTTGAATTTACAAGATATCCACTCAATTAACATTAATGATACAATTTCTGACAACATGGTTATAGAAATCACCTATTATGATGCAGAATACAATTTATCATCTTTAGATACACTCTTTCTGTCTGATGGACATTATACCATAAATTATCAATTTCCTTTAAGCTCGAATGATACCTATCAATATAAGCTCATAATGGATTCAACAGCACCATATCTAGATGTTATCTCTCCAACTTTAGGAATCGAAGGATTAAATGCGGAACTTAATATTGAAAGTGATGCAGCAGAAATCCTATTTCAGTTCACATCTGAGCCCACTATTTACGAATATACTTCTTCTCAAAACATTATTTTCGTTTCTGGAGGAGAACATACAATCATTTTCTATCTGAGAGATACTTATGATAATACTATTGTTTTGTCATATTCATTCTATGTTAATAGAACTTATACTTCTCAAAAATTAGCATTTCAATTTAGAATTCTAGAAGATCTCTTTCCAATTGATAACATGAGTATTTCGATTTCTAGTTATTATAATTCAACTCAACTAACATTACAAACAAACAGCAACGGAAGTATATCTTTCAACATATTTAGTGGAACATATTATGTTGCCTTTGAATACAACTTTGAAGATTATGATTTCATATTTGATACAGCTAATGGTGAGAATCAGATAATCTGGTTAAATGGAGCTTATACTATAGTTGAAGTGAGAGATAGTTTTGCAAATTCAACAATGGATAACCTCTATTGTATTGTTAGAGATAAATATGGAAATAGAGTTTTATCTAGCTATACTGACCAAAATGGAAGAATATATACGACGAATTTAGACGCTGGTACTTACAATTTCTACTTTATTAACTCAGGTGAGGGCATATCAGTTCTTTCTCAAGACATATATCTTTCAAACAATTTCATTTTAATCAATATACCATCGAAAAAAAAGCAAGTTATTTTTGAATTTCAATTTGATAATGGAACAAAAATATTTAATCTTCCCGTAACTTTCACATCTGAATTTGATGGTAGTATCGTTTCAAATACTGGGTTATCTTCTCAAATTACACTTTATCTTTCCTATGGAATAATAGATTTAACGATAAATATGAAAAATGGCTCAATCATAAATCTGCGCCGTTTTTTTGAACCAGGTATCACAAAAATAAAAATCATTCTTCCTAGCGAAACAGATGACCAGTGGTCAAAGATACCATTCAAATCTATTTCAGGCTTTGCGTTCTTGATTTCTCTTTCATTTGAGTATATAGACCATTACCTTCAAGGATCACTATTATTCACATATACTCTTGCTTATGCAGAAGTTCTTCTGATTTTGTTCGTTTTAATTGTAAATATGAACTCAATTATACAAAATCTGTATTCTGAAAGCAAGAAAGAATCTTCAATCATAAAAATGATTGGAGGTACAAATCTAAATGCTATTTCAGCCATTTTTACTAGATTCGGAGTGATAGCTTTAGTTGCTTCAGTCATAGGTTATGGATTCGGGAATCTGGTCTTGGTGATATTATCTAGTTTGAACCAAACAGTCTTTTTTGGCCACACATTTATTCCCAAAGGAAGTTGGATAATTTTTGCACTTAATGCCATCTTCACTTTATTCGTTGCTGTAGTGACTACAATAATCATAGCTAGAAAATCAGGCAAAGAGACAAAGATAACCTACTCTCGAAGAAATTGATTAATAGAATACTAAACCACTATACCCAGCATAGTACCAAGAGCTTCCTGTTCGTGTAATATTAACTGATATTCCTTGAGATGGTCTTAAATGATAATGAAAAGTATTCAAATATCCTAGATAAGAAATATATTCAATAGTCATGTCAATACGGAGTAGGTTAACCGACTCTTCTGGAAGATTCAGTATTGGTAAGAAAGTAAAACTCTCGTTACTCGGTCTAGAGACAGCATAATTATTAATCGCTAATTTTGTAGTTTGGTTTGTTGAAGTATAATAATGAGCAGTGATATTGACTGAAATCGGCAAGTAAGTATTGGTACAGGTCAGATCAATAAGAGCACCAATTGATGCTTGATCATCATTAATTTCTACTGAAAGAGGTGACATATCAAGAAGACTTGCTTTATTGGAATCGCTTGTAATTATAATATCAGCTGGCCCAATATACTCATCATATTCTTTAATTGTAAAAAGTAAGAATTCTTCATTTGAAAATCGATGGGTGAAATATAGATTATTGTGAAGAAACCTCAGTAGTGGGATGTTCCAATACATCTCATCAACATATGCGGAAAACCAATCATGTGCACTATTTAGAGCTACGAAAATGGATACATCATAATCTTCCAAAAATTCTAAATTTCTAGTTATGTTTGACCTCCAGAACGGAACCGTCGTATTTGATAAACCCGATTGGCTAAGGAAGTCACCTATGAACAAGTCAATCACTGGTTGAGATGCGTAATATTCTAATCCAGGAGTATTAATGGTTAAAACTACTTGATCATCTGTATAGCCAAGTCTATTGATAGCATCAATCAGTTCTTGTACAGAAGATCTACTGTCATATGCATACTCACTTTGAAATTCATCTAAGTCAAATCCTACTGAGGAGAGAAGTACGAATTGAACA
>CAZPXJ010000246.1:0-3416 GCA_964590855.1 uncultured archaeon | reverse complement strand
TTTTCGTCCATTTTATCACCCAACATATCTGATTGCCTCCGCTGGAGTAATTTGGCTTGCCCTAATTCCTGGAATAATCGAAGATACTAATGCTATTCCTACCATTATCCCTGTATATAGCAACACTTTCGTTATTGGTACAATCAACCTCCATTCGTAAATATTTGAGAAAGACCAGCCTAATATAAGGGAGTTTATGAATCCCATCAGTAATCCTAAAATTGCTAGAATAAACAATTCTAACATGATAGTCCCTATAATCTGACTTTTCTTAAAACCGATAGCCCGCATCATACCAATTTCTCTTCTTCTTTCAGAAACATTTCTGACAGCTATAATTATCATACCTAAAGCACCAACCACTAATCCGAAACCAACGAAATATTCGAGAAAAGCGAATGTTTTTACTTGGAAATCTACTAATGATAACATTTCAGTCCAATAAGCATCTGCATCTGCAGCTACAAAATCCTCATTTAGAACTAATACTGATTCATTCCCATTGAAGTACTCTTCAATCTTCTCGGAAAGCACAAAATTCTGATCTGTCCTGAATTCCAAGGATGTCTTGACAAGGAATCTTGTATACTTTGGATATAATGCAAAATTATCTCTCAATATGGGGTAAAAATCTGGTGTGATCAATAAACTTGGAAATCTTCCCTCAAACGAGAATGGATATTGCATTAAAGATGCAATAACTATTACTTGTCGTGGAGAGTATCCTAACCCATGTAAGTTGAAGATTTGACCTGGACGCAATATTGGTGTTGTAGAAATTACTGTTTCGAAACCATCATTATTATCAATATAACCTTCTGCATTAAATTTAGTCCTATTGTAGAAGAAATCCCAGATTTCATGACTGTATTCTCTTTGATATTGTTCTGAAGCTGAAGGACGGTATTGCTTTGAAAACTGATTAATTGATTGTTCAAATATAAAATCAAATGTATATTCAGTTTCATTTTTGAAAGTATTATTGTAAAGCATATCCAACTTTGCGGGAAGAATTTCCGAAGGTATTTCAAAATCATATCCTTCCACCTGCGTTATGTAAGTAATCGTTGAATTGATACCTTTTACATATGTTATTGCCTCATCTACATCATAGAGATCCCTTTCAACTTCAACTAAAGAACTGTTTGTAATTGGAGTATCTAGTTCGATGTGTATTGCTGATCCTCCACTGTAGAATTCAGCTGATTCCAATGTATTGTAAGAGTAAGTTGATTGGTATATTCCTGCAAAGATGTTCATTGTCAGTACTAGAGCAAAAATACCAAAAGTTAATGTACTTCGAACAGATTTTGATGTCATATATTTACTAGAAATTAGAGAAACACCTTTTTTCATACGAGTTCGATAAAAAAGGTTTCTTAGAGAATTTGTTACAGCAGATAGATTTACACCTACAACTATGATTGATCCCAAAGCTAACACAACAGCAAGAGTTGCCAATATTTTAGTATTTTCAGCCACTTCTTTTAAAGAAGGTAACGAGGTTAACAGCATAACAATAGCAATTCCCATCAAAGTCAATCCAATACCATTTCCCATAATTTTCTTTGAGAAAAGATAACCTAGTAGGACACTAACTCCAATTAAAATCGCAGCACTAGCTCCCATAAACATCCATTGTTCAAGAGCGGTGTCCCATCCATCAGGAACAAAAAATGAACCGTACAGGAAATATTGACCCACAAAAATACCAATACCACCTACAATGAAAGTAAGTCCTAACCCTAATGAAGAATTACCTGTTCTTTTAGGTTTAATTTTCTTAATCCCTCTAATCACTTCTATAACGTCAACTCTTGCTGCTCTTATCGCAGGGAATACTCCCGCACCTACTGACAGAATTAGACCTAGAACCATGGAGTAAGTTATAGCAGCTCCCGTAACTGTGGGTTTTAGAATGATTACACCTTCGAAAAAGGTTTGACCGATTTGATAGACCAAGAAAACAGACATTCCATATCCTCCTAGAACCCCTAAAAATGAGCCAAATAAACCTAAAACAATTGATTCTATTAAGAATAATTGCACTATTTCTCGCCGTCTCGCCCCTATAGCTCTCAATATCCCTAATTGTTGTATTCTATCTTCCACTTGAATAAGTTGGATATTTACTAATAGAAGAACACCTGCGAATATTATAAGAGCACCAAACAAATTAAAAGCAAGCAACACATCACCTAATATTTCATCTGAAGTTTCAAGAATTAAAGCACGAAAAGCAATGATTATCAATCCATTCGCTTCAGCGTTTAGAAGAATCTTCAATTCTGCTTCTACTTGCTTAGCGTATTCATTTGAAACTGGATTTTCTTCATGGTTTGCACTCAATGCAATATTGATATCGGTACATGCATCTGGATCAATACCTATTAAGGATCTTACATTATCAATGCTTGTCCAAATTGCCCTTCCGCCTAGTTCTCTTCCTTTACCAGAATCTGATATGAAATCAACAACCTTCAAGTCAAACGTTTTGTAAATAAATTCAAAAGTTCCATTTGTGTTAAGTTCACCTATTCTAATTTTGATAATCGAACCAACTGTAACATTCAAGTCTTCTTGTACATCAGTTCCTAAAAGAACATGAGATTCATTTGAGAAATAATTGGAAAGCGTTGCTTGAGAAATTTCTGTTTCATTTTCATGATAGAATTTCCCAAAAAGTGGATCTTCATCCAATTCTATACCTATTAAACTTACTCCTTTTTCCAGATTTCCCGTTTCTAGATTATATGCAGCAACATCTTGCGTAACTCTCGCATTAATACCAGCTACTTCGATATCTGAATTATTAATTTCATCAATAATGCCAGTATAATTCTCAATTGGAAGACCAAATCCACTGATAATTATATCATTTTCACCAATAGCATCAACAAAGAAATCCAATGCTTCTGCAGTGAAACTAGTAATAGTAATCTGAACTCCCACCATTAAAGAAACTCCAAGAGAAATTGCAATCAAGGTTCCGATGTTTTTTCCAAGTCTTCGTTTGAATGTTTTTTGAAATAAATTAGTAATATAACTCATTATAATAACCGTAAATATCGTAATTAACATAATTGGGTTGTTTTTCGGGTATATAAAGTGTTATTTTTGTAAAATTTTCATTGAACTTCTATCAATCTAAAAATTCATAAAACATTATCTTCGTATTAACAATATGACTGATATCTATAGTACTTCTTCTCCATATATAGGTGAAAAAATCAAACTTCGCCCTTTAGAGAAAGACGATTTAAACACTATAATGGAACACTGGAATACTTATGAATCAAGAATTGGGTTAGGACTAGTCATACCAATGTCTTCTATGATGGAAGCTGAATTTATTGAAAGCGCTCATGAGAGAGCTAAGAAAGGACAATCATATTTTTTTGCGATTGAGGATTTGT
>CAZPXJ010000245.1:0-3424 GCA_964590855.1 uncultured archaeon | reverse complement strand
GAGGGATCTGGATTGATTGCACAAATTAGTTGATTATCCAAGTATTTGGCAGTATTAATAACCAAACCATCTTGGCCTATAACCACTACTAAGTCATTTGGACCGAATACGAAATTTGGTAAGAAATCTCTATCTACTAGTTGATAATTCATTCTTGTAGGAATTGATTTCTTAAGTTTCTCAAGAGAGGTATGATAAGCTTTGTGGGCTGCTTCATATTCCTCATAATTTCCTCCCATTGATTCAATGTAGAATTTAGCTTGATCCTTTGTATTGTATTTTACAATAAGATCTTCGAGCCAAGTTTTTCTAGTTACAATAACTAGATTATCTACAAAAGGCATATCTATTCTAATCCTTTTTATCTTTCAACAGGGACGCAAGAATCTCTGAAGTAATTGTCAAGTTGCCTATCTTATCAGCTTGTTCTGATAGCTCTTTGAGTGCATGAGCAAGAATTTCAGCTTTATCCATTTTTGCATAATTAGCCAATTCTAATTTCTTTGCATCAGCTTTGAATTTCGCTTCATTGAGAATGTTTTCTCCTTCTAGAGCTATCAGAGCTTTCTTTTGTTCTTCTAGAGTGATTTGCGTTTGAAGTTGATTCTCTTTGATTTTACTCTCTTGTTCAACAGCTGCTGCCCTTCTAGCATAAATAGCTTCATCTGCTTTTCTTTGAAGACTCTCTCTATAGTCTGCTTCGAGTGCCATAGTAATTTCAGGAGTTGGTTTAATTGAGGTAAAAGCAATAGATAACAGTTCAATACCCATATCTGCAAGTATTGGTGATCCAGGAATGGTTCCCATTACATGTGATGCAAATTCCTCAGCTGCAAAGAGTGATTCTTGAAGATTCATCTTCATCAACTTACTTTTGACTATCATCTGTACTTCATTTCGTATCCTTAACTCTAGCTTTTCAGGATCTTCAGAATTGTAAACATTCTCATAAGGTTCTATCGAGAAATCAAGAATTGTAGTCATTTTTAGAGGATCTGTAATCTTATAAGTGAAGTGTCCTTGTAATGAAATCAGCTGATGATTCTTAGTAATTTCACCAAAAATAAAGTGAGAATCAATTGTAGTTGCTGGAATACTCACAACATTAGCTCGTTTTCTTCTATACCAAAAACCGATCCCCATACCCTTTCTTCTAATTCTTCCTGAACGATATTTTACTATAAACTTTGTTGGTTCCCCTTTGTAATATCTCATTTTGAACAAATCCTTATTCTCTCATGGTATATTTGAATGTTTTTCCATGAATTGTCCATATTGGAAAACACTTTTAATTTTGATAGTGAGTAAAATCACATGCGTGCATTAGTAGTTTTAACTCATTCTGAATGTAAAAGACTCATAGCAAGAGGATTAGTTGAACATCCTGAGATAAAAGAAGCTCTGAAAGATTCAAAGATTTTTGTTTCTAGAGGTTCAACAACCGCCTATGTTCTTGAAGAATTATTAGGTGAAAAAATCGATAAAGCAAGATACGTTGCTGGACAGGTCACAGGAGATAAAGAGAACTTGTTTAGACTTGGAAGTCTCAAAGCTGAGAAACGGTTGAAGGAAGTAGTTCTCGACAAAGGAAAGAAAATTGAAGTAGATGATTTGAGTGAATCAATTAAAGAATTCAAACCTGGAGATATAATAATCAAAGGTGCAAATACAATTGATTTTGAAGGTATAGCGGGTGTGTATATGGCTCATCCATTGGGAGGAACTGTTGGAGCATTTCTACCCATTGCTATTGCTAGAGGAATAACAATTATTGTTCCAGTTAGTATCTCAAGATCAATCGATGATAGTGTATGGGAACTGTCTCAGATATTAGGTAATCAAACAATAGCTCCTGAATATTCGATGGGGCATTCTATCGGAATCATGCCTATTCCTGGAGAAGTTTTTTCAGAATTTGATGCTTTTGAGTTATTGTATCCTGAAGTAAATGTATTTCATATTGGTTCAAGCGGAGTAGGAACGGGTGAAGGATCATTACATTTTCTTTTTATTGGTGAAGATGATAAAGTGAAAGAAGCTTTTCATGATATGGTTAAATTAGCAAAGGAAGAACCTGAATATACTCCGGAAATATAGAAATCTTCTATCCTCCTTTTCTGATTTTGGAATATAAATAAACAATACTTCGTTATATTTTGAAAAAAAATAGGAGAAAGAACTCCTTATTATGGTAAATATAAGCTAATATCCGCAAGGATTCTTATAGTATATATTATCAGTAGAATTATTGTTGTTATTATTAATGAAATTTTGAAATGTTCTTGTTCTATCCACTTATAGATTAGAGCTAAAGACAAAGCAAATGCTAGAACAACAGACACGGGGAAGAACGATTGACCATTTGGACCAAAATCAAAAAATTCACCTATCCATCCAGTTAGAACTACAAAGAAAATAATACATACAGCTGCAAGAAAGGATTTCCAGATTATTTCCTTTCTAAATTGTTTTCTCCGAAGAATATATTCCATTAGAATCAGCACTCCAAATACAAAGAGTATTTCACCTGCCCATACAACCCACTCCCACCACGATGCATTATATTCGATAATTATTTGTGCCATTTTGATCAACCTAGTTAAATTAAATAAATATAAAAGAATTTCTAGTAACTTAACATATTTTTGATCTGCACTTTTCTCTTTAAAAACCAGTTTCTGAGTATACACTCTGTCTTACATTTTGCCGTCGAGTCGCGTGTATTTTAGACTTAATTGAAGTTTGAGGAAAAATAGAGTCCAATTTGCTTTTTTGTTCTTCCCAATAATATAAAAAGAGAAAATCACCTTGTATTGATTAGACCTATTTTGAATGGTGATTAAATATTGAAAGATGGAATTTTCAATGTTCCAGAACCTAGAAATGAAAAGATTCTAGGTTATCTTCCTGGAAGTAAAGAAAGAGAAGAATTGAGAAAGGCTTTAGATCATATTCGTGAGAAATTTGAAATTCCACTAATAGTTGATGGAATTGAATTGTTAACGGATGATAAAGGAAAATGTGTTCCTCCACACAATCATCAATATATTTTAGCGGATTTCAATAAAGCAGGTTTTGAAGAAGTAGATTCAGCTATAGAAGCAGCCTTAAATGCTAAAGATATCTGGGAAACCTTCCATTGGTCTGATAGAGCAGCTATTTTCCTGAAAGCAGCAGATTTAATGGCTGGTCCTTATCGACAAATTATGAATGCTGCTACGATGTTAGGAGTCAGTAAGAATGTTTACCAAGCTGAAATAGATGTAGTTGAAATGATAGACTTCTTAAGATTCAATGTTTATTTCATGACTCAAATTTATGCGCAACAACCATTCTCTCCCAGAGGACAATGGAACAGATTGGAATATAGACCTCTTGAAGGATTTGTCTTCGCTATTACACCCTTTAACTTTATTTCAATTGG
>CAZPXJ010000244.1:3226-3507 GCA_964590855.1 uncultured archaeon | reverse complement strand
ATAGAGCTGAGCAGATTGAAAATGGCCCGAACACAAGAAACAAACCTAAAGGATCAATAGTCCCTCCATTTGACGAACTTTGTAAAGAAGTTACGATAACTCCTATAGCTATCATCACAATTGCTTGAATCTCGACTGATACTGGTTTTTCTTTATCACTTACTGAATCTGCTATAAGTAAGTATACAACTATAAATTGACTAAAAGGCATAATCACAGATGCTTCAAAACGTGCTATTAAAACGAAATAGATGATTGTATTTCCTGAAGCGAATAAACCT
>CAZPXJ010000244.1:0-3216 GCA_964590855.1 uncultured archaeon | reverse complement strand
GCTATGAGATGAAAAACGAAGCGTATGAACCACAACCTGCTAAAAGGGTGTATAATCCTACTCGACCTTTTGGTAGCTTAAATCCATTAAAATTTGGATCCAAATAATAACCTAATAAGAACCTTCTACCAGTTACTAATTTATTTCTTCTCCTAGCTGGAATACTCAGAATAAACATTAAAACTATTGAAATGATAGTACCCACTACCATTTCAAAAAATCCAAAAAGAAAAGGATTCTGAATTTTGTCACTTGCTATAACATCCAGAATAACGTATAAGCTCGTAAAAATACCACTGCCTAAGGAAAGAATATAAAATATGCTCTTCCGTTTAAGTCTACTGATTGGTCTTGTGGCAGTGGATATAAGATTACTCTCCTATTATCTCTTTTTCAATAATTGCAGTTTGTGTATCAAGAATACCTTCAATTAGATGTACTCTTTCACTTGTAATCTGATATAACTCTTCAAGACTCTCAACAGTGATTCGAGCCACGATATCCCATTCACCTGTAACAACAGCAACTTTGTTAAAATTGGGGATTTTTCTAAGTTGATTTAGAACTTCTTGTGTTTTTCCGAGTTTCACGTCAAAGAAAATATACGCTGATAGAGTCATAAGAGAAGTGTAAAAGCAAGATAATTAAAATTTCTGTTTTGAATCAATTTAGTTCCTATTCAAACAAAATTTATTTCTTGTGCTATATTCTATTTTCCAGCCTTTTGACCACAATTATCACAGTAGAGTTGTTTGGGCGGTATCTCGTATCCACAATGGCTACAGGATTTAGCTGGTATTGAACTTTCAATTGCTGGTCCTAATTCTTCTCGTTTTTTTTCTCTAAGATATGCTCTAAGTAAAGGACCACCAACAATCAAAAAACCAATAGATAATGATCCAAGTATCCAAAACCACTTGTCAAGTTCAAGACTTATTGTAGCTATTAAAATTATTAGACAAACTATAGAAATTGAAAACAAAATTATCAATATTTTTCTGGAATTAAGTATTGGCATTTTCTTATTTTCCTATAGCTTTTCCACAGTTTTCACAAAAGGAGTTATTAGGTTTTACTCTGCCCCCACAATAAGTACAATAAGCAAGTTTGTGATTTGAAACAGGTTGATAAGTTTCTTGGGACTGAGAATGATTCATAGGAACTATAATATTAGGTTGCGAGGAATTGGGCTGATAAGGTTGAAAACCTGTGTTTGCATCTATTTTACTTTTTGATTTGAAGAATCTGATAATTAGAGGTACGAGTGAAAAAACAAAACTAATTCCTACGATTATAAAGAGATACCAATATTCCTCTCCCAATCCAGTTAACCAAAATATCATTCCAAAAGTAATAGCTGTCATTAGGGATAACATAACTCTCAACATTAGTTGTCCTGAACTACTTCTTACTGACATACAAATAGTTCATTTTCTCTCTTCAATAAAAATCTTCAGAATAAGCAACTAATTTTGATTATCAAAATAGTGAAATATTTAAAGGAACTTTGTAAATACTTAATCAGAAGAAGGAAAAATTACACTTGGGTGAGCTTGTGGAAGAAGAAATTTCAACTCCTTATCTGTCTGAAGAAGTAGAATTGGAAAAATCAAACCCAATTTATATTTATCGACAGCTCGTGAAAATCACTGCATGGAGAAGATTCGCTCACCATCCAACTTGTAGTGTCTATACAAACCACTATTACACGATAGGAAAGATCCACTTATGTGTAGGTTGTACCTCCCTATATACAACAATAATTTTTTCTCTAATTATATTTTTCTCTTTCATGAATTTCTTCCTAAACAATCCCTACTATCTTGCATTTGCCTTTGTGATAGGTATTTTAGGACCTTTCATTCACTTTGCTATTAGACCAAAGAATAAATGGATCAAAACAATTTTCCGTGTGTTTGCTGGTGTAGCTCTAGGGGCTTATATTGGTTTAATTGTTCTTGTTCCAATTTGGTGGATAAAAATAATAATGTTAATCTTCATAATAGCTGGTTTCTCTTTTTATGGTATGATGAGAGGTAAAAATGCAAATTTAAAATACTGTAATGAGTGTCGTATGCGAACAGCTGATCCTCCTTGTTATCCTCACAGAAATACTAATATCAAGATTGAGAAGATAAATCAGTTTGTTGCTAAAAACTTGGAAGAGAAAAAGGCTAAAAAAAGAGAAAGAAGGAGATTAGTTGAATAAATCAAAGAGCCACTCTTTCATTGTCTCCCAGACATACTTCGCATAAGTTTGAGTGTCTAAGCCATTATTAATAGTATCAGCATTTGCTGTTATATTATCACCACCACAACTACATGATGAGCTACTACAAGCACTATCACAGCTGTTAGAACAAGCGTTACTACATGCATCATCACACCCACAATCACAAGTACAATTGCTACAAGAATTTTGACAGATTTGAGTGATTGACTGACCTATTAGATATATAATCAATAAACCTATTCCTGCTAAAACAAATAATCCCCCGAAAACTATTGAGAGAATGATAATTATCCTTCTTCGTTTCTTTTTCTTCAACACTTCCGGGTCCTGAGGATCCAATGGATCTATTGGGGAAGGTGGATAGTCTTCTGAAGGTTTTCCATCAAGTGGTTTTTGTTCATCCATTAGCTAAGATAAAATGAAACTAGAATAAAAGTTTTTTTCGTTGGTAAGAAAAAGAAAAGAGATAGAGATCAATATTTGAAAATCAAGGAAACAAGAAAAATAACCATTCTTTTGCAGTTTCCCAAACATAGTTTGCAAAAACTTGGACTTCTAAGCTTTTATCTCCGATATCAGCAGATGCAATCATGTCACTACTATTGCATGCATTGTTGCAGCTTTGTTCACATGCAGCACCACAAGCATTAGTACATACAGTAGCTAGTGCTTGAGTGAAAAGAACTAATATCCCGATTACTATTCCAGCTATGATAACTAGAACACCTAATACTATCAAAATTATAGTGATAATTTTTCTTCTCTTCTTTTTTCTTTTTAGTTCAGGATCCATATCATCCAAAGGAGTAGGTTTGTATTCTCCTAAATCTTGGTCTGTCATCACCCCATATATCTGAGAATAATCTTATAAAAATTACTTTAGTATCAGTGCAAGAATTTTCTCTCGTTTTTAAATCATTTTGCTTATTATATTTCAGAAGATTCAATGAGCTCTACTGATAATACCTATAGTCAAATCATTC
>CAZPXJ010000243.1:0-3514 GCA_964590855.1 uncultured archaeon | reverse complement strand
AAGTTTTGAAGTCGTTTCAGAAGGGCGTTGTACCTTTCTGCGTCCATAAGGTATAACGCTCAGATAATTTTAAAAACGTTCTTGTAGGTCCGTAGAAGCGTGTCAGAAAAGAAAGAAAAGACTGAAATGTCAGAAAAAGAAATTATTCGGACCTGGCTCGCGGGTCACGCGTCGTGCACATTGGTGATTCCCAGAGACTTCGCGAGAGAATACGGACTAGATAAACCATCTCACGTCATTATTGAAAAGAGGATCGAAGGTATTTTGATTAGAAAATTGGAAATCTAGGAGAATTAGGATGATGGGAAATAAAATTCCGGATGTCTGTACTCTGATCAAAGGTTGCCCAGACAGAGTACAGACGCCACATCAGAACGGTTCTGATGATCACTATGAATAGGAACCAAGGGAATTTAAACAATTCTGTGGCAGCATCTGGACGCATTTACTATCATTACACTGCAGCAGCGTTAGAGGACGAGTTAGCTCACCTGCTTTCATCAAATCGCCAATGTGATGTAACCCTTGACGAGAAGGGTCGTTCGCACATTAATATTTTTCATCCGTACCAGAATCAAGCAGAGGGTCTTATTTACAAGATCAACGTCTATGATCCGCTGCCTGAATTTGTTATTTGGGAACAGGATATCCCATTAGGCCTAGCCAAAGCATTAGAACAACTAGGCAATGTTACCATGAAACGCATAATAACAAATGCAATTCGCAAACTTTACGAATCTGTGGACCCGACGTACTACCATACGAACGGTATTTATGGAAAAGTCAAGTGGAGGATATCGAAGTAAAAGTGACGACTCCATTGAGTGGTCTTACTGGGGGAAGTAACAATGGTTATAATGGTAGCAGTGACAACAAGAGCAGTATAGGTAAAGCTAAGAAAAAGAAAAAAGAGAAAGTACGGATCCCGACGTTCAAATACTGTTTCAGATTCCGTGGTAAACTACATGAGGCAATCCTTCTAAATGACGAACCTATGTTTTTAACTTATTCAGATGATGATGGACAGATAAGAGCAGTTAAACAGATAGAAGAAATTAATAGAATACTAGTCCCTCCAGGTATAGAAGAGTATCCCTACGAACCTATTGAATTTGAATCAATAGAGGAAGTAAATAAATCCGTACAGAGGGCAAAGAATGAATCTATTGATACTCTATATCAGAACATAAGAAACATAGTTTCACTTTATGTTGACCAGGAAGAAGAGATTCAAATTCTTATTTCTGCGGATATATTGTGGACTTACTTTCAGGACCTATTTTCAACCACTCATTATTATGACGTCATCGGCCGAGGTAACGGAATAGGTAAATCAAGTATTGGATTCATTTTTGAAGGCATAGCGTATCGAACTGTAAGAATGACAAATCCATCAGCGGCTAACCTTTACAGGGTTTTGGAGAGGATTGAGGCAGGACAGTGTACGATAGTCGCCGATGAAGCAGACAACATCCACGAAGATAGATATATGATGGCAATCCTAAAGGAAGGCTATGCCATAGGTGGTAGGGTTCCAAAGATTAATATGAATACAGGAAAGCAGGAATGGTTCTTTTCGTACGGTTTTAAGATAAGAATAGCAGAAGACCCACTTAGTCCAGGTACGGCCAGAGGACTAATTGATAGAATGTTTCAAATAAAGGCCATTAAAGGGAAGCCTGAACATGATATCAAAGAGGTCCTGCATCCTGCAAACAGAGATAAAACATTAGAGCGATTGCACAATGACCTAAGGGAGTTAAGAAAATTGCTCCTTGTATATCGCTTAATCCATTTCGAGGACCCTATTGTAAACAGAGACGTAGGTCTTGAAGGAAGAGATAAGGAGTTATGTAAACCACTGTTACAACTATTCCATGGAAGTAAGGCCCATAATGAAGTACAAACTGTTTCGAGGTTGTTTCTAGACAATAAAAACAAACGAAAGAAGAATACCTCTATTGACCCTGTGCTTTATGAGATAACCGTTAATCTGGTCTCAGACTATGGAGTCAAATTATACAATTCGGCTATTTGGCAGGCGATTCAAGATAAGATTCCTGGAGCGCCGATTGATGTAAAAAAGCCCAATGAATATCAATCATATGAATATGATACAATATATCGAAGGACAGCTTTAAATCACATTGAAGGTTTTGGAGCAGAACCAGACCGTGACCACAAAGGACGTTTTCTTAAATTCGATATTCACAGACTAGCAAAGACGGCCAAACAATTTGACGGTGACAGTATTGGCATTCAAAGCAGGCTTGAATTGGCAAATCCCAATTCTCATCGTCACATCGTCACGTCATCACGTCCTGAAAATGATATAAATATTACACGAAATGCTGAGGAGGATAAAGAAATCGCAAATAGAACAGTTGAAAGTAATGGTAAAGTAGCGCGTGACGATGTGACGATGGTGACGATGGCTGAGTCTATTTATCGGATAAGTAGCACAGACCAGTTTGGTTGTAATGGCTGCAAACTAAAAGGCGATAAATGGTTCATGCAAGGACATAACTGCAAAGGCACAAGTAATTGCAGCGGTGACGGTAACGGCAAGAGCCATAGCAAAAACAAAAGCAAACGCGACGCAATGGTCGAGGCAAACATGTCAGGAAACGGGCTAGTGGGGGATAAACAAGCTGAGCTGTGCCGATTTTGCAAAAACTCATGAATCAGTACGCCGAAGTCTACGTAGTTTCATTGACTTGAAGGGCAAGTTGGATCTAAAAGTAAAGAGGGTGCTACAAGCAAGCGACCTTGCCCTTGTAAATACTGAATAGTCATTCAGTGGAAGTGGACCTGATGGTAATCCTGTTAATATGGCAGCGAAATCTGCGGACGTTCTGCGTCATCAGACCGATGGGCGGACTTGTCAGTTTGTTATAGATAATCCATGGGGGACAGATTAATGAGCAAAAATACCTGACCATAAGTTATTCTGCGGTGACAACCAACCTTATGTGTATCTAAGCATCTTGGCAACTACTACAAACTCTGATGTATCGCAAGGACTTGTTTATGTGATATAAAGCATACCAGCCTGACTCTTAAGAGGTGGTTAATGTTTTGTTACGACTCTGGATGGATGTGTGAAAGCTAATTAGGTCAATTAGGCATAGCTACTTAGAGATTATGATTTGAGCTCAATTTGATACCAGACTGATGCAGAAAATTACAAGAAATAACATGTTATTGTCACATGATAACACACGATAGCAAGAGCTAAAAGCTTGTTGATACAAATAAGATAGGACCGTGGATAAAAAACAGAAGGAGGCGCTTGTCTTGGCGTTAGCTGAAAAGGGTGAGACTTACAGGGAGATTGCAAAGAAGGCTGGGGTGTCTCCTAACACCATTAAGGCAGTTTTGAATAGGGCTGGTCTTGATGAAACTACTTCAATACATTCCAGAGCGTTTGAACTTTTTTCAGAAGGAAAGACTCCCTTGCAAGTTGCTATTTCATTAAACCTAGAAGCCAAAGATGCAATCCAATATCATCAGC
>CAZPXJ010000242.1:1510-3519 GCA_964590855.1 uncultured archaeon | reverse complement strand
CCTGGTGGAGCTATTCTAGATAAAGCAATTGAGCACCCTAATGGGCAAATAACTCATGTTGAAAATACTAAATGCATGCCTCATTTCATTAATGAATATGGTTGTAGTATATGCATCAAAGTGTGTCCATTCAACAATGTGGGTTACTACAAATTGAAAGAGAAGTTCTTTAAGAACAACTAAATTCATTTGTTCTGATCAGCTGTTCTCCACAAAAACCCATGTTTCTTGGATACCTCTACAAAACCGTATTTCTCATACAAATTAATTGCAGGTGTATTTGTTATATCTACTTCTAGATAACTTTCTGTTTTTCCCAGTCTGATGAGATTAGAAAGACAACTTTACCTAATCCTTTCCTTCTATGAGCTGGTATTACTCCTATAGGTCCCAGTTCCATGAAATCACCATAATCAACTACTCTGTTCATAGCGACTATTTCCTCATCTTTCTTTATTACTATAGATTCTTCTGTCATTTTAGCTTCAAGAGTGAAATTCCAGACCTTATGCTCTTCTGAATCCAAACTGTTAGTGAAATTATCTAGAGCTTGGGCAAAAATTGTCATATAACAATCCATGAGCAATTGTCTATCTTGCTGATTCATAGATTCAACGTGATAATCTTGGTGAATTGTTGCACTTTTGAGGTTATCTGGAGTCAACTGATTTTCCATACAAAGAACAGTATGTGTTTGTCTCATTCCTGCTTGGAGAAAATATTCTTTCAATTCATGATATCTTGGTCTTCGGTCTTCTGTTTCAGTTGTAAACACTCGCACATTAACTATGTTCTTTTTCCTTGCATAATCAATGCTTTTTTGTATTAATTGTTGAGCTATTTGTTTTTTTTCTGAATCAGCTAAGATTGTGGGATGATCCTCCCAAATAAGAACAGTAGCTGAATGTACTTCCATAACACCCAACCACCCCAACAATTCTTCTTGGTTGTATAAAAGGAAATGTCGTGTGACAAAAGATTCTATCAGATAGTCGACAAATCTATGCATTTTTTCTGTCTCTTCCTTAGATAGTTCTCTCCCTAATGTCTTAGTTCTAGAAGCAATTTGAAAATTGACTAATTCTTCTTTATCTACTGAAGATTTATCATGTTCTTTGATGTTGAACATAAGCCAAAAAAATATTAGAACGCTTTTATGTGTTGTTATTCCGCATTCATAGTCAGAACTGAAGAAAATTTAAATATCTAATTAAATTAGCGTTTGGAGAAGATAGAATCTTCATTCGAAGAAAAACAATATTTAAAAAACCCATAAATTGCTTACTCGCATGAATAATTTGCTCTTAAGAATTAATCTCTCAAATAAATCAATATCAACAGAAGAAATACCTGAATCTGTTGTTTACGATTACTTAGGAGGCACTGGTTATATCACCTATTACCTTTACAAGGAATTAGAACCTAACGTTGATCCATTGTCGCCTGAAAACAAATTGATAATTGCTCCAGGTCCATTACAAGGAACAAAAGTGCCAGTTTCAGGACGCTATGCAGTAGGGACAAAGAGCCCCTTAACAAGTCTTTATCTTGATAGTAATGCTGGTGGTTTTCTCGGGCCTGAAATTAGAATGGCTGGATACGATTTAATTATTATAGAAGGTAAATCTCCTAAACCTGTATACATCTCTATCAAGGATGATAAAGTTGAGATAAATGATGCTACAGATCTGTGGGGATTTTTCGTCTATGAAACTGAAGTTGTGATAAGAGAATTGGAACGAGAACCTAAGATGAGGGTTATAACTATTGGTCCCGCAGGAGAGAATCTTGTTAAGTTCGCTTGTACTACTTCTGATGGTTTTCGTAATGCTGGTAGAGGTGGCTTAGGCGCTGTCTTTGGTTCGAAGAATTTGAAAGCAGTAGCTATTAAAGGTTCTACTCATCCTACCAATGGAAATCCAGAAAAAATTGAGGCTCTACGAAAAGACATTGTTCAAAGAGCAAAAAATGCTAAGGATGATGGTCATCTCCTTCATCAACATGGAACA
>CAZPXJ010000242.1:0-1500 GCA_964590855.1 uncultured archaeon | reverse complement strand
GGTCAAAGTTTCTAGCAATCTTGACCACTATCCAACTCGCAACTGGCAAGCTGGAGAGTTTGAAGATGTCGATAATTTAAGTCATGAATCTTTTTCTGAGAAATATAAACGTTTCAGACGACCATGTTTCCAATGTCCGATAGGGTGCAGCGAGACTCTTGATGCTTCTGTTTTTGATTGGGTTGAAAAAGACCGAAAAGAAATTGCTAAACCAGAATATGAGACTCTTGCTATGCTCGGAGGTAATTGTGGAATCAATGACATTGAAGCTGTTATTCATGCTAACTACTTGTGTAATCAGCTTGGATTAGATACTATCTCTACTGGTAGTGCAATAGCCATGACCATGGAAGCTAAGGAAAAGGGTTTAGTTGAAGGACCGGAATTTGACGATGTGGAGTTTGGGAACATTGACAAGTTTCTCGAACTCATAGACAAGATAGCTTATCGTAAAGATATAGGTGGAATTCTAGCTGAAGGTGTTGCACAAGCAGCTGAACATTGGAATGTAAATGATCTTGCTATACACGTTAAGAAACTTCCTTTTGCAGCTTGGGATCCACGTGCTAAATTAGGTTTAGGATTAAGTTATGCAACAGCTGCAGTAGGTGCATCGCATCTCCGTGGTTGGCCTACAACTAGAGATGTTCCTGAAAAAAGTGCAGTTGAAGTACTTGATTCTCTTATTGAACAACAAGATCTCAAAACCATCAAAGATTGTTTATCTATTTGCCACTTCACACATAGTATCAAACCAGCTCTAGATTTTGATGATTGTGTCAATATTGTTTCAGCTGTTTGGGATAGAAAAATTACAGAAGAAGAGCTTATCTCTATTGCTCGTAGAGTTTGGATAATGAAAAGAATGTTCAACATTAGAGAGTTTGGAGATAAGGATCCAATAGAGTTCGATAATCTACCTAAACGATTTATGGAAGAACCGCTTCCCAGTGGTCGAGCCGAAGGCAGAACAGCTTTTATTGATGATGAAGATTTCTTAAAATCCAGATCATTGCTCTACGTTAAAAGAGGTTTGGATGAGAAAGGTTATCCAACTAAAGAAGAATTAGATAAGTTAGGATTAACCTAACTACCTCTTTTTGCTTTTGTGAATTTCATCACCTTTATCAGTCTCTTTATCATATAATTCTTAATGAGTAATGATTTTGAAGAAGAGCAAAGAGAGTTCTTGAGTTTACAACCAAGACAAATGATAGACTTTGTTAAGCTTAAGGTGGATGAAATAGTCTCAACTCTGTCTGAAAGAACAGTTGATGTGGAATTATTCATAGCTAAAATTGCTCACTTCAAATCATTTGTTTCTCGCTTGTATAGACTGTCAGGAGTATACAAGAAAGAGTATTTTGATTTCTTAGTTTATAGCATCAGAGTAATGTGGAAAGCAGTTGAAAACTGTAGTTCACAATTTATGCTTTATCCTGCTCTTTCAGCATTCATTAATTTGTTTTCTAAACTCAAAGGATTAAATCCTTACTATAC
>CAZPXJ010000241.1:0-3538 GCA_964590855.1 uncultured archaeon | reverse complement strand
AAAGATAGTCGCCATAGTGGGCGAAAACGTGAGTCAGACACATACCTTTTGGACGTCGTCTTGACGATTGTCTCTGCCTAATTCTGCACATATAACTGCATAATTCTCCAGTTATCCCATTGACAACGACCTTGGGTACTGATTTCATACTCTCCTAACTTCAAAAAGAACGGGGATCGTCGAAATAGATGCGAATTTGGGCCGGGTCGGAACCACTGCAGGATTGTACTCGTCATATGATTTCAAGACGAGGGTCACTCGTATCTTTTACACTGGCGTGGGCTTGAACTATTTTCTTGACGATTTTCGATCTGCAGTCGCGGTACGTGCACCAATATTGTATTCTACCGTTATTGTAATTATGGTATGTCTAAGCTCATAACTATATTGTCAAGGGATTCAGCAGCTGTGAGTGAGCTGCTGCCTATTGCTGCAGTAGCTATACGATTTCGTTTTCGCCCTACTTGGATCTATGGTACACTTTCTTCTCAGTGTATCAAGAACTTGATTGTATGTTAGAACGTCTATATGCTCAATAGTAGTAAAATTACTTATATTGTATAATGTACATTATGTAAATATGTATGATTCCGTCTTAATGCTTTCTGGTGGTCTAGATTCATCGGTATTGGCGTTTAGTTTAAAGAAACAAGGTAGGAAATTTAGATGCTTATACTTTGATTTAGGTGCCTTTCCATCTCCCAGAGAAATACATTCTGCTAGGAAAATTTCGTTCGATTTGGAAGTGCCTCTTGAAATTATAGAATTAAATGGGATAGTTTCTATGATGAGAGGTTACGTGCCTCATGCTCAACAAGGAGCAGATGAACTTGACACGGGTTCGCCCACTCCGATTCCGGATAGCGTTAGTCAGCACCATGCGAAGAAATACGTGTCAGGGTTCCACATTTTGATGAGTGTAGCCGATTATTATGCGCATATTACAGGTATAAATCAGATTAATTTGGCTGTAGTAAGAGATCAGCTAGACCAGCGTGAGTCGCTAAAAGATTTCTTTATTGAATATCAGAAATCGACTAGGCTATTAAATAGTGAATTGCCTGAGGTAGCATTGGATCTTCCATTCGCCGGGAAATACAAGAGGGAGCTTATTCTCAAGGGACAAGAACTACAGCTCCCTTTCGATGATTCTTGGAGTTGTTACTATGGACACGAAGAACATTGTGGTCATTGTCACGGATGTTCAGTTAGAAAGCAAGCATTCCGCGATGCTAGTGTAGAAGATCCGACAATATATCTAGATGATAAGAAATAATCTCGAAGTGTTTTCTACGAATAAGTGTATAAGTTCCCAGGGATCGAGAAGTCAAACGGGATAATTTAGGTACAAGCAGTCATTCGGCATTGGTACCCGTATTCTTCGAACCCGCCGATGTCGCCATGGGGGATTTGAATAGCTTCAATGAATACACTAAGGGATCAGGTCATGAACCCATCGGTTTCCAGTTGAGGTTGAATGCATCCATATCTTTCATCTTCCTTCAGACCCATGGCCTAACCGTGAATTGTTCCATTCGAGAAGTTACGAGCGAAGAAAATAAGCATCTGCAATATTTGCTACAGATCGCACAGCTTCAGTTGCATCGAAGAGAGGTTCAATTCCTGTTTCTATTCTGCTCCCTGGTCTTAGAGCCATAGGGATTCCACCGTAGTCACTATATATTTTATCTAATATGAGCTGATAGATTCTGATACTTAGCTTGTAGGCCATAACGAACACACTGTAGACCGGCACAATTGTGGAAATTGTGTCAGGATAATTGTCTGGCTATCTTTGGAAAGCTAGCCAGATCTGATCCGCTGATCTGCATTGGATATTATCTGTCAGAACCACTACAGGACTGTTGCCAACGGAGGATTTGAATTAGTTCTACGAACGTACGAGTGAATTGAGTAATGTACATCAAGCCAGGAAGTAATAAAATACTCGAATTGCTGTTTTGTTAACTTATTGGTGGTTTCCCCTTGTTGTTAACTTTTCGGACTTCTCTGAAAGCTGCTGCCCTAGTGGGAAGTACATAGACCTTTGAGATATTCTGACAAGCGCGAATAATAAAAGGATGTCAATAGTTCTCTGTCAACGTACCATTTAGTTTATCTATCTATTTACTAGCTAATAGCCAGATGCCAGACTTTTCAAATCTAATTATGCAGACGGCTCAAGCTCTCAGTTCAGATGCAGTGGGTATCATATTGGGAATTGTATTCGGTTTTGCCGGTCTCGCAATCGCCGTTTATTTTGGATTATCTCATGGTATCAGAGATTTCATGGCAGAAGCAAAAAAAGCTCAAGTAGATGAAAGAATTGCAATGTTATACAACTACGCTGAAACTATTAGAAGTTGGTCAGATCGTGGTCTGACTTTTGCCCATCATACAATCGATAGGATGGAATCTGATATTCGGTCAATCGGGAGATCTATTAAAGACGAACAGCTTGAAGCGCTATTAGCTGCCACAGATGCAGTATTGGCTGCAATGCAACCGCGTTTTGATAATGAAGCTAGAACGGTTGAGAGAGTCTTTAGGGCGTACTACTTAAGATAGAAGATATGCGAGAATGAATCCTCTTGAAAAATTAGAAAGGATCGTGATAGCTTTACAATCAATTTAAATTTACCTATTGGTGAGTTTCCCTGAAATGTTCACTATAGGCTGCATACGTTGGATATGGTTCTCCACACACTTGGCACGTCCAAACATCCGATATGATATTCACTGGCCCGGCTAATCTATCAGACAATCCGTTTCCGTAATCTTGTGACCGATGATTAATATTGAGGATAGATCCAGTGAACCCTGAAAGCTCACTCTTCGCTTCACTCTCGAAGGTTCGCAAAATTCGTTTAACACCTATATCCCAATTGGGAAATAGATCTACTCTGTGAAGTTCTTGCAGTCTTTCATCGGTAGATTCACATCTGTTGAGCCTCGCTGGGATCACATAAATTGATCCCGGAGGAAATTCTTCAAGTATGTCGAGGGCAAGTTTAAGTTCCTTCTGGACGTAACCCCTCTTAGTAACCGATTGTGAAGAAATCAGAGCTATAAAGTAGCGACAGTCCTTCATGGCTTTCCTAATTTCAATTTTCCAATTTTTTCCTGGCAGAAGTGATTCCGAATCTAGCCATGGATCGTGCCCTGATTCCTTAAGATTATAGTATAACCTTTGTGCAGGTTCGACATCCGGATGGGCATAGCTTATGAATACTTTTGCTCGCGACAATTTATTGTCACAATGACATGTTAGTGATTATAAATTTTGGTTCTGTAATGCGAATTACAGTCCGCATAATTTCTTTCGTATGAAATGCCCAGTCTGCGGTTCCTGGCGTATCCAGTGTTATGCTAGGGTTCAAAATGTGGACTAGTACGACGGGAAATAATACATTAATATACTTAATCCAATCACTTGACCGCTTCGGTGGGCTCCAATACATTAGTGTATGTAATCCAAGGGTTAACATGCAAACCTTAACCATGGAAATTTAGTATATCAGGATTTAAATCGTCGGCG
>CAZPXJ010000240.1:0-3575 GCA_964590855.1 uncultured archaeon | reverse complement strand
GTCTTCGGTGACATAGAAGCGATGTACATGATTTCAGTATCTGGCCAGTATGCTAATGTCTTTGTTACTGCATGCGTCTTACCCTCTGACGTGGGTGCAAGTATCAATAGGTTCAGTGGATTTGTAGAATCCTTGCTTAATGCTACGTATGTTATCTGCCTTACAAGATAATCTTCACACTTTACATCTTTTTTAGCTGCCTGGATCACATACTCTGCGTAATCTCTATTGGGGACTTCTGATTCGAGCAGGGCAATGTCGATACCATTTTCGTTCGTTCCTTCCTCAACTGTCTCCTCATCTTTGTCATCATAATTGGTACCACCTGAGAGACCGTCTAATTTGGGCATGATTTAATCGATAAACCTCCATACAATTTTACCGTGAATTCCGGAGACGTGGTAGTAGTAGCTATCTGTAGCTTTCAGCAATCGTCTTACAACGCCTATCATGATGCTGTTGAGTTCCCTAAACTCAAGTCGCTCAAGCCTTTCAATCAACGGAGGTGTTAAATCTGACTTATGGATCTCAAATGGCATACGTGGTTTGAAAAGGAAGAATCTGTGGAGGTACAGATCTGCATATTTCAGGTTTGCCCATTCTAATGTCTCATCTTCGCCAACAGTCCAATAGGAATTTCTGGGCCTATCACCGTCAATATTACGTTTCTTTTTTGAAGATAGCTGATAAAGTATAAGGTCAATTAAAGCATTAGTTGTGTACTGATCATACGGATTTGACGTATTCTCATTGGAGCCTTCTCTTCTACTCTCTTTATTATTATTATTGATAGCTCCATTATCGTTTCTACTCGATGAACCATTGACAGAAAAGCCTATATCCCTATTTGATGAATTATCCATCGTCGATCAGATCGATGTATGATATGATTGGGCAACTGCAGTCTTTCCAAGTCTGCCAGGACGAGAAGACTGCAGTGATCCTTTTTTCTCTTCGACACCTCTCCTGTTCGACCTACGCCTTTTCGATAACAATCTTGTGATTCTCCTCACGGATTTTGACGAAATCTCCCTTTCCTATTCCAAGATGCACGGCATACGATTTTGGCAAACAAATCAACAAAGATTGCTCTCCCACAAGTCCCTGCACTTTTCTGTATTCCAAACTATCCATAGGATATGGAGTATTGATAGTCTATATAATCACGTAAGGGCCAATAGGAATGTTGTACGCCCCTAAAACATACATAGAAAGAACAACTAGTCTGATATCGGAGCTGCAGCCAATTTATGAGCTCGGCAATAAGAAACTGGATACTCTCCAAATTGAAATTCTTCAATATATCTCTGCACATCCAAATCTAACTGCCTATAAGATCTGGAACAAAAAGGCATTTAGAAAGCCAGGTAAAGATAAGGACATAAACAAACGATGGGTAGGTAGACGGATTTCAGGATTGGCAGAAGCTGGACTGATTGAAATGGGTAACAGGCCGTGCAAACTGACCGTATCAGGATTAGTCTATTTAATACTAGAGAAGCAGATAACGTATGATTATGTCATAAAGGGGATATTGAGACATTATTATTATAATGCGTTATTTGAATTATTTGTCTACCCACATATTAAACAAGATACCCTTAAAGAGCTCACAAGCTTCAATGCACTTTCACCATTATCCCAATTTTTGTATGAGTGTTGCGGACAATTAAAAAATGCGGTTTACGAACTTAATGAAATGAAGAACCAATATTTGTCAGAAGAACTCTTTGCCTGGCAGTCTATCCCTAATGATATGAATGCAACCAATGTGTTACGTCAATTTCTCAAGCGAGAACTGAACTTAGAATGGACGGACCATGCCAAATTTAAAAAAGTGGGAAATGGTGACAAGTTGAGTATTTCACATAAGAATAATTCCATTTTAATTAAACTCAATTATACCAAGACAAAAGCATCCTTAATGATTAATGGCAAAAATAAATATGAATTCACTGTCAGTGCACGCGGTAAGAAAGACTCTGTTCTAATTATAGGCCATGACAGACATACAAGTGAATGGACTGCAAATTTCGTAATAGGATATATACAGAGTCGTGTTTCTTCTTTCGTTTGTAATCTAATACTTAGTATTACGTCAGGTTCTGATGATTTCCGAATTTTGTCACAAGATAAGACATTTATGAATACTCTAGAGAGGACAGCGAAGAAGTTTAACTGTCAATATGAAGTGCTTGCTAAAATGGGAGCTTCGTCATCTTGAGCGACTTTGCTTCAACTCTTTGACTTCTGCCATAAGTTTCATAACTTGATCTGAAAGTGTAATCAATGCATCATCTTTTTCTTGCAGTTTAGCATTGATAGCATATTCATTAGTCTGGGTCTTCGAGGTGAGATCATCTATCTGTTTTCGCAAGATTTGTTCATGATAATTGATGCTTAGCAAATCTACAGCTTTCAGATAGTCTTCCAATAGTGTTCTCTCTGATGGCCTATAGTAACTCATCGAAAGTCCAGTGTCGTGACCCAAAAGCATCTCTACGTGTAGCGGCAACATAACCTGTTCAGCTTTTGTCTTAAAGTATTTTCTGAAACCGTGAGCAGCTTTCCATTCGTGGTGCTTCATTCCATCTCTTAATGGCTTCCTTATACCCTGCTCCCATAGGCCCCGTTCAATAATTCTCTTGACGGCTATGCTCTCCAGTTTCTTAGGTCTTGCTGCAAGTCCGAACTTAGCACCATAGTCCATTCCGTATGTTTGCCACATGTCACGCATAACCCATGAGTCTCCTGAAATCTCCTCTCCGCATTCTTCTCTGTAATCCATCCAAGATTTCAGCTCCTTGTAGGCTTCTGGAGTGCAGAACGTGTAGTATTCCTCGATAGGATCACCTGGATAAATCACTAATTTCGCAGCAATAACCTCGCCTTTTGAATCCTTCATGGGATAGACATGTTTCCATTGCAAGTAATCAAAAGCCCCTACACGAATTCCAGATGAAGCCATCATGTAAACTATAGGTTTAATGCGACGATCGGGGTACTCGCACAACTTGCGGATCTCTTCATCACTGGGAATTCTATCTAGGGCGAACTTTCTGGCTCTAGGTAAACCTCGAGCTATCTTTTTCCAGTTTATTAACGGTTGATCAAAATTCATTTCGCAGAAGAGCTTTATTGCTTTGTAATAGTTGCCGATTGTCCCTTCGGAAATTTCCTTTCTGTTCACCCTTTCTTTTTGATATAGGATAAAATTCATTAGGGATTCATGGAGCCATTTAGGGTTTTTTGCGGCCTTTTTCACAAATTGCTTGGCCTGCTCTTCGATTGTTCCTTCAAGGCCCAGATAGTCCAGGAAAACTTTGAGCCGTCCTGGGTACTGACGTCGGCTCTCAGGGGCCCTGAGCGCATACATGAATACAGACATAGGATTATTTTTGGTGGTGGTGGGCGTTTTGCTGTTAGTAGCTCTAGCCGTACTGGCAGCTTTTTCAGTCCTTAACAAATTTGGCATTTATACGCTCGTCTACTATATAAACTGAATCCACTTATATGACCGAATCTTTAGTGGGCCGGGTCGGATTCGAACCAACGACCCCCGCCATGTCAAGGCG
>CAZPXJ010000239.1:0-3609 GCA_964590855.1 uncultured archaeon | reverse complement strand
AATATTCAGATGGATGGCAGACACTATACAAAAGCACAGATGGGAGAATAAAGCATATCAGATTGCCACCAGGAGTATCACCATATTCACATAATATCAAAAAGGAGGTGGATTAAATGGCAAAAGTAGTAAAGACACGCAGGGAAAATGATAATGTCTCATTAAGGCGCAGCCGAAGACAACAATACAATCCAGTATCATTACAGAAAGATGGATCATATGCAGAACCAGGAACAAGAGTAAGCATCAGAAACAGGAAACAGAAATGAGTAAATCACAAGTAAGCACATTTCAGAATGGTAAGCCAGTCTTCCAACGAACCTGTAAATATTGCGGTGCCCAAGAAATAATATTAGCATATGAAAGGATATCAGATGATTGGCAGGGCAACCAGAGACATAGGTATGTAGCAAGGACGCTATCAGGTGATATTCATAACTGTGTAGTACCAATAGTACAATCCACTATTGATACCTTTTGTGAACATAACGGCGGCACAAAGAAGGAAGAAGCATGATCAAAACACACATCATAAGTAAACTAAAGAGAATAGCAGACACAATACTATGCACAAGATACACATTACCAGTTTTGTCTTATGACAAAATACCTAATGAACCAACCATAGGATTAGCACTTACAGTAATAGGTTCAAGAGGGTTCTATAGCAGATTAAACACTGAACACAAGCATGAATCAAGCACGAATAAACTTAGCTTTTACCCGTTTTTTATACGCAAAAGTGATTCTCATTGATTAACAATTATCTACAGAATATTATTCGGCTACAGAATATTATTACAAATATTATTGCAATTAACTTGAGTTACAATCAGGAATATTCAGGAATAAGATTGAAGGATCATCAGGAATATTCCTGTTCAGACATTAATGAGGCACTACACAAGAAGAAATGACAATCACTAAGAAGAGTAAGAGGCTAGCATTAGAGATGAGGAGGGAGCAAGTAATCCAACTGGTAAGCAGAGGCTACACACAGAGACAGATAGCACAGAAGATAGGTTGCAGTCCTGCTCTTGTCAACAATGATATCAGATATCTTCGATTAAAGGCTAGAGATAACATTGCAAATTATGTCAATAGGATATTACCTGAAGAGATGGAGCTATCATTAGTAAGATTACAACAGATAATAAAGAGATGCTTTGATGATATTGAGAACACAGAGACAACAGTAAAGCAGAAGCAGGAAGCAATGATAATCATTAAGGATTGTAGTGCACTTAGATTAGAGATACTAGGTTCTGGTGTCTTAGCTAATGAGTTGAATAATAGTAGTAGTAGTAGTAAGCATGCTTCTCCTCCTGTTATTATGAATAATGATAAGGTTGCTACTACTACTTCTTATTCGGCCGGCCAGCCAGCTATTAGTAACAATGATAATCAAACGGCACAACAAGAGCAACACAGGCCAGCCGAAGAACAAGTAACAGCACAAGAACAAGAAGAAGAGACAGAAGAACAGAAGGAAGAAGCATCATCACAATGAACGAATCCATTCATAATAATCATCATAATCATAATCACATCATCATCATAACAACAACAACCAACAATCATAACAACACTATCAACGATATCATAAGCACAACAAGTAAACCCTATGCGGTACTATGGACCCATACCCCGTCAAATAAGTGCCTTTTTAAACATAGCAAAAATTTCACTCAGTTTTATCACAAAATAAAACACAGGATTTTAGGATAAAATGAAACTAAGCCAATATCTCAATAAGAGCATAGACATTGCAAAGCAACAGCAGATACAAGAATCAATAGATACTAAGTTAGTTAATATGTTTCGAGGTAAGCCGTTCTATTGTGAATGGGAGAATAATAACTCCAGTAACAACAAAGATACTGCAAAGAATCAACAGAATCGTTATCATGATGAGAAACTTCCGGAAACCGGAACTTACCAAGAATCAGTAACATCACATCAACCAACCACATCAACGATAAGTAAACCCTATGCGTCAAATAGTAGTAGGCCGTCGGCATTAAATGGCCTTTCTTATACAGCAGAAAATTGTTGCTTCAATCATATTATAGGCCTACCCAAGAATAAACACGGCACTCCAAACGAATTATTCGACTATCAACACAAATTATTCACAACATTACAATCAAACAAACTTGTATGGCTTCTTAAGGCTACGGGCCTAGGAATAACTGAATTTATGATACGTTTCATTGCTTGGCTATGCTTGAAAGATAACCAGCTAAAGAATACACAGATAGTAATCGTAACCGGCCCCAGGCTAGAAAAAGCAACAGAAATAATTCAAAGAATGAAGAACCTATTCATAAACGCAGAAATAATAAAGTCATTTGATACAAAGCAGACTACTCTAATATTAAATGGAGTACTGATACAAGCCTATCCTTCAGACCACTTAGATGATGCAAGAGGAATACCCAATGTTTCATTCATTTACGTTGATGAGGCAGCTTTCTTCAGCAACAAGGAACAGCAGAACCTACGAGATATTACAGAACGCTATATTATCAAGTCTAACCCGTGGATAGTCCTAACCAGCACACCAAATAGGCCAGATGATATAATGGCCCAAATAATGGCAGAACCTAATTCATTATACACCAAGTTATACTTTGATTATCGAGTAGGAATAGGTAGAATGTGGACTTTACAGGAGATAGAAATGCAGAAACAATCACCTTCATTTCAGAGGGAGTATAACCTCAAGTTCCTTGGTGGGGCCGGAGACATATTTAATCCACTAGATATAGACCAAATAACCAATGAATCATATCCCCTAACTAAGGACCAGTGGTTTGTAACTTGGATGGGACTGGACCCTGGCTGGGGCTCGTCAGAAACAGGAATCGTAATAGTAAGACTTCGTGATACTAAACTAGAGACTGTATACGCTGAGTCATTCGCCAGGCCATTATACAACGATATCATTAACAGGGTAAGACAGCTTGCATTGGATTGGTCCACGTGTAAAATATTCGTTGACGGTTCCGCGGCCGGCCTAATAAAGGAGTTAAAACATAGCTATGGGAATAGTGAATATCTAAATTATCACCTATTAGATGAAGAGGTAATACGACAATGGGAACAGGGCCCATGTGATTTCAACAAAATAGTGCCTATTAACTTTCGTACTCGCCATAAAGATATGATGGGAAGCCTAGTCCAAATCATATCAAAGCGCTTAATCCGAATACATCCTACCTTCGACAAACTCGTAATTGCATTACGCACAGCCAAAGCGCGTTCAGAATTAGATTATGATAAACAGCAGAGTTCTTATTCAGATTTGTTAGATGCTATGATGCTTAGCTGTGTAGCTGTGAGGTTTAATTAGTAGTAATTGGGTTGGGGCGCGGGCGCAAAACAAAATGACAAAGAAAAGAACCAAGCTGTCAGAAGAACATAAAAAACGTATATCAGAAACAAAGAAAGGTAAGAAGATTCCTAATAGAAAGAGTCCAGTACCATATACTAAAGAACACAGGAGACACTTATCACAGTCTATCAAGAAGTGGTGGAGCAAACCTGAGAATAAAAAACGTATGGTTGAAATTCATGAGAACTTAGGACAGGAAGCAAGAATGAACT
>CAZPXJ010000238.1:0-3623 GCA_964590855.1 uncultured archaeon | reverse complement strand
AGATGCGAACCACCCGAATTATACTTGAACACAGTTCCTGGTTCATAATCCATCTCTCTACTCAGAACATACTCTACCCAGTTTTCACTCGATGTCATCTGACTAAAACTATTCGCTGGATCATAGTATGAAATGTCTTCATTCCAAGCAATTCCTGAGGTCATAGTGAGGAGATGATAGATAGTGATATTTTCTCTTAGTTCGATATTAGGAACCGTTACATTGACAAAGAAATCCATGATTTTCTGGTTAACACTTTCAATATAACCTTCATCTATAGCAATTCCAATCAAAGTAGAAACAAAACTCTTGGTAACAGAATAGACTTGATGAAGAGAACCAGCAGTATAGAATCTGAGATATTCTTCAACTGCTAGATAACCATCCTTGACAATCAATACACTATCAATATCGTAGTTTTGATCATCTATATATTGAAACATCTCATCTATCTTCTGCTTATTCAAGTTTACTTCCTCGAAAGCAGCTGATTGCCATCCATCTGTTGGCCAATAATCTCTCTCAATGTTTTCACTAACAACTGAATTAGAAAACAGAGATGATAAAAGTATAATTGCAGAAATCACGAAATATTGATGAGCTTTGATTTTCATTTAAATACCAACCAAAGACACAATATCTTCGAACAATTATATAGTTTGGTAAATGATTTCCTTGTTTTTATAGTAAATTCTAAATTATTGAATGACAGACATGGCAATAATTTGGGGAGATACTGAGGAAACACAAAATGCTGCTAAGAGCTCATTTGAGGAGAGTATAGAAAGAATACTCAAGGTAAAAGGAGTAATCAGTCTTAATGAATTGATGAAACTTATCAGCCATGATAACAATCTTCTTACAGACTATCAAAGAATACTGAAAGGAGTTGATAATCTCATAGAGGAAGGTAAAATCATTATTGATCAAGAAAAGAATATCAGAATGACCACTCTCTCAGTTCTTGGAACTGATGGAATAAACGAACTTCCTGTATGGGATATGCTACATAAAGAGGAAGATGTAGAGTTAAAAAAAGAAATAATAAAAAGATATAACGCAATTAATCCCTTACTCTAGTTTGTTGATTAACCATTTTCATAGAGTTACAGTTATACTTATACGCTTCTAAATCCACGTTATTCTAAGATGAAATATATTTATGGACCAGTACCTTCGAGAAGGTTGGGAAAGTCCCTAGGTATTAGCCCAATTCCTGATAAAACTTGTAACTATACTTGCATCTACTGTCAACTCGGTAGAACTACTCAATATACAAATTCCAGAGAAATGTTCTTTCCCATTGAGGATATCATTGAAGAGGTAAAGTGTGCCTTAAAACAAGAGAAGGATATTGATTTCATAACAATTGTTG
This sequence comes from uncultured archaeon, assembly GCA_964590855.1. Taxonomy (GTDB): domain Archaea; phylum Asgardarchaeota; class Heimdallarchaeia; order Heimdallarchaeales; family Heimdallarchaeaceae; genus UBA460. The sequence goes on along the minus strand of CAZPXJ010000238.1, from coordinate 2,248 downwards.
GAGAAGGGGAACCTCTCCTATATGAAGGATTAGGAGCCTTGATCTCCGAGGTAAAAAAACTTACATCAACCCCTATCGCTATAATAACAAATGGAGCTTTACTCTCTAGAAAAGAAGTAAGAAAGGAAATTTTGGAAGCAGATGTGGTTTTACCAACATTGGATGCATATTCAGAAGAGATGTTTAGGAAAATAAACCGACCTCATAAGGATATAAAGCTCGCAGATGTCATTGATGGTTTAAGAGAATTTAGAAAGATGTTCAGCAACCAACTCTGGTTAGAGGTGATGTTGATAAAGGACTTAAACGATGACTTTACTTCACTTACTGAAATAAGGAAAATAATTGATCAAATAAATGCGGATAGAGTATATATCAACGTCCCAATTCGACCTCCAGCTGAATCATGGGTGGAGATTCCCCCTTCAAATCGATTAATCGTTGCACAAGAAATACTCAAAGCTGAAAGCATTGCCCATTTCGAAGAATTATTGATAGAAAGTGTTGATAGAGAATCACCACCTTTCGACCAAATACTAAATATCCTTAGAAGACATCCCCTAAGAAACGAGCAGATTTATACGTTATTTCCATCAATGAAGAAAAAAGAAATAGATTCAATGCTTGAAGAGATGAAGAGAGAGGATCTAATTGAAGCAATAGAATATAATAACAAAACTTTTTGGAAACAAAAACGAACCAAATAGATTAGTAGATTTATTTTTGCATTTTTGCAAGTTCTTTCAATAAAGTTTAAAATAGTTCTAATTCCTAAGTTTAGCGGTATAAATGAAACAGATAGGGATTATTATTTGTGATCGATACAAAACTTGCGATGGTGGAAAATGCTTCCGTTCAGTTAGAGAGAGAGATGGAGCTTTCAAAAGGTATGCTGATGAAGAACTAGAAGTTGTTGGTTACACAACTTGTGAAGGTTGTCCTGGTGGAAATATTGAGTATGTTGCTGCTAAAATGAAGAATTGCGGAGCTGATGTAATTCATTTCGCTACTGGTTTTTTAGCTGGTTATCCTCCCTGTCCCTATATTCAAGTTTTCAAAGATTATATTGAGAAAAATATAGGTGTGGAAGTAGTTGTTGGAACTCATCCTATGCCAACCAATTATATAGAAAAACATGGTAGAATAGATGATATTCCGAAAGAGTATAAACTTTATTGGGATGAATTGATTGATGAAGAAGGTTCTAGGAAGTACGATTCAACTAGATCTGAATATATTGAGGAACTTCAAGCAGAAATAAGAGAATTGAAATCATGAGAAGAATTCTCCTCATGATTATTTTATTTTACTTTACCATTCTTTAGGTGCAACTACGGGAGGGTGCACATAACGTTCAAATCTTTTTATAGAATCAATTTTCTTCAGATCTTCTTCAGGAAGAATCATATCTTTAGCTGCAAAATTTTCCTTGATATGATCAAGAGTTGTTGCTTTTGGAATTGGGTGTGCTCCTTTACTCATTACCCATGCCAAACAAACTTGTGCTGCACTTATTTTGTTTCTCTCTGCAATATCAATGACGATTGGATTACTCAATGTGTGACCTCTGCCTAATGGCGAATAAGAAATAAATTTAATACCAAGATTCTTCATTTCTTCAAGAAGATCCTTCTGTTGTAAGTAGATATGATGTTCAACTTGATTCGAAAAAATTGGCTCTCTACATGCCTTTACTGCATCTTTAGTTTGTTTAGATGAGAAATTGGATATCCCGATATGTTTCACTACACCTTCATCAACAAGTTTGCTTAATGCTTCCAGTGTTTGATTATGAGAATATCCTAAGATGAAAGCTGGCCAATGAATTTGCATTAAATCAATATATTCAACTTTAAGTTTTTTAATGGATTTAAGGGTCGATTTAGCAGCAAGTTTTGGTCTTACTCTAATAGGATGCACTTTTGTTGCAATAAATATCTCATTACGTTTTACAATTCCAGTATCAAAAACTTCAGTTAGTCCTTCACCTACACCTTTTTCATTGAAGTATGCTTGTGCTGTATCAATAAATCTGTAACCCATTTTGACTGCTTCAATCACTGAATAGGTAGCTTCCTTGGGTTTTAACATCCAAGTTCCTAAACCAATTTTGGGAAGTTCCATATAATTATTAAGTTCTCTCAAAATTTAAACTTTCGCAGAAACGACTAAAAAAACTTATATTATCTCTCTAGCTAGCATAGTTATGAATTATCGCATGGTCTTCGATGCTGGGTCTAAAGTATTG
>CAZPXJ010000237.1:0-3666 GCA_964590855.1 uncultured archaeon | reverse complement strand
CCCATCATTATAGAACATGACAAAATGCTCAACTTCTGGTATCGATCTCTTGATTCTATCTATTGTTTTAATTACCATTTCTTTCACATTAACCTATTATTATTGATCTGAATTTGTTGATTATTTTATTCAAGTATGATTTTATCTGTTCATTACCATACTTCAAAATTATAAAAACTATTCCAACTATCGTAATTAATACTAAACTTACTATTAACCCTATGAGATAGGTCTCTGACGAAAAGAAAGTTAAATACAATGTAACAAGTATTAATTGTAATATTGTAGTTGTGAAACCTAACTTCCAAAATGTTTTCATTTTTACGGGTCGATTATTCTGTTCAGCGATGTTTAGTACTAAGACATTATCTCCTAATGGAGTTAAATTGTCGCCCCAATTTGCCCCAAAAGACAATCCATAGAAGGCAAAATTATTTCCTGGAGACATTAAACTTACTACTGGTATCAGTACTTGTGTTATAGGAATATTGTCAATTAAAGAGCTGAGAAAGGCTGAAACCCAAACTATGAAAATAACCTGAAAAATAGGATTATTCCCCCCTATCTTGCTCAGAGCTTCTCCTATTAGTTTGATAATACTCACTTCTTCCAATCCTCCTGCAACGACGAATATCCCCATTAGATAGAGTAATAGCTCTACATCAAATTTGGACATGATATCTCTAGGTTTTACTCCATTGAAAGAACTAAAAATGGTTAGTATCATCGCTATTGAAATTGCGATTATATCTGGTGTAAGTGCAGGTAAATTTATAGCTACAAGAAGTACTATCAGTAAAACTAGAGAACTCATAGAAGCATATAATAGTCTTCGACTTTGTACAAAGTTCCAAGGATTGAATTCTTCAAGAGATGTAACCATTCTCTTTCTTGGTTCTCTTAATTCTTGTCGATACAGAAAAATAAAGAATCCAATTGTGATTATTGCAACCAATAAAGAAAAGAGCCCAACATTTAGGAAGAATTGATTGAAACTAATGGGATTTTCAGTAGTTAAGGATTCTGTAACTATCAGTATGTTTGGAATGGAAGAAATAGAGAAGAATGTTCCACCTATATTGACCATAACAGCTTCAGTGATTATATATGGAGTAGGATCTATGTTAAGCATACGAGATATGGTAATAGTTAATGGAATAAGAATCATTACTGTGAGTAGGTTATTTATCAATGCAGAAAAAATTACAGACAAAGTACACATAACAGACATTAGAGCGAGAGGTTTCCCTTTTGTGATTTTAATTGCTAAAACTCCGAGAAATTGGAATAGACCTGCTTCATCAGAGATTTGAACAATGAACATCATACCTACTATAAGTATCAGTGAGTGGAGATTGACAAACTGATCATCGGGGGTTCCAAAAAGTAGGTCAACTATGACACTGAAACTTTTCCCTTCAATAAAAACTAAAACAAAGTAAGTGATTATTGCAGCAGTAATTGCAGCTATAGCCCTATTCAATTTATTTGTGAATAGTAGTATGATAACTACTAGAAAACACAAAGAAATTATAATCTGGCTAGCTAAAATACATATCACCTGCAATATTTGGAATAGTTATAATTGATAGAAATGTTCTAAATTATAACATATTCGGTTCGAAAGTAAATTCTAGCCTTATAATAAATCATGCAAAATAAAGAAAAAAGAACTGATAAAATACTATTTTTCAACTTTCTTTTTGTTAACTATATATAAAAGTCTAGCAATTATAGTAATGAAGAATACAAAAAAGGCATAGATGGTTACTTTTTCCAGAATACCAAGAGTATCCCATATGAACCATTGGAAGAAACTCATTGCTAATACATAAGCAATCAAACATGCAATGATAATGAAGTTGACTGAAATATCTAACCACCATAATTTATTTGATTTGTAAGGATGTATTTCATCCATCTTCCAAACATAGATTCCCCACAGGAAGGCAGCAAATATCACAAAGGCATATGCTCCTACGGCAAAAATTATGTGGAAGATGAAATTATCTTCTTCATTGAAAACTCCTGCAAAAGACATGAAAGGACCTATGAGTGTTCCAAAAACTGTAAGAGCTTGTAGTAATTTTGGTTTAGGATTTTCATATTCTTTCAATAATAAATAGATAGCTGGAAAACTAGGTGTCATAATGATTCCTGAGATAATAAGTGTTGAATTGAATAACCATGAATATTGATTACTGGATTCTCCTGTAACAGAAATAACATCTCTGATAAAATCGTGATTTGGATCTAGAAACATAGATAGGAAAGTCCCACTAATAAAAAGCACTATCGAAACAAGACCTAGAACTAGTGCTGTGTTGATGAATATTCTAGTGTTCTTCTCAGAAATCATTCAAATGATTGGATATGAATCCCTATTTAATTTTATCGAAGAGGTTTAGAATTGATGTCTAACAAAGTTTTCCATTATCAGAGACTAGTTTATTGTATGACTAAATTTTTGCTGGAATTAATGTCGAAAAGAAATCTGTGTTCAAGATGTTAAAGGTGTTCTAATTGGAGAACTGCTGATTTAGAGAAACTTTTAATAGTTATTTTACATGTCATATTTTATGTATAAATCGTTTGGAAAAATTAGAGTATTACTGACCTTACTTGTAATGTTTCTGTTTGTTACTATAAACTGCAATACAATAATTGCTATTACATATGAACCTATGAGAGATCTAAGACCAGGTTGGGAAGCTAGTACGATTTATGAAATTACCCATCCCCCAGGACCTAAATGTATTGGCGAAAATGGTGATTTATTCTATCTAGATAATTTAAACAATATTGCTATGAAAATGGATGAATTTGGTGTTCATACCGTCTATCAAATTTTAGATTCTTCCTATTCTTTCTCTGCTCTCTGCTACCAACCTATCAGTAATCGATTAATAGGTCTCTCAGATTACGGATTCTATATCATTACTTCAAGTGATGTGATATGGTTAAACAATTTCACTGCAGGTGACACAATTCATACAGTAACAGTTGATCCAAATGATGATTCGTTTTTCTGCAGTTCTTTATTTTCAGGATCGAATATAACTCATTATGATGTAAATGGAAACTATATATCAACTATTCTCACTGATATACAGGGATGCAGTCAACTTATTTTGAACAATAACCAAAGTATATTATATTATACTGAAACTTATTCCGGTTCGTTTTCATCGTTAAATCTGACTTCAATGGAGATTGAAATTTTAAGAACGGATATAGGTCTACCTGGGACACAAGAAGTTATAGGCATTGGTGTAGATGATAATGATGATTTGTATGAAATGACAGCTGATGGAAATAACAGCGGTTTTTTCAAATATCAGAATGGTTCCTTTGTTCTATTAATGGCTTCTAAAGGTGGTATGAGCTCACTCACTTGGTCATCAAAATTACAAATGTTTATAGCTGCAGGAAGTGCTGGTGGTTGTTTGATTGGCTATGATCCTTTGGAATCAGAAGCCGAATATTTAACTCCAATAATAAATTCTGGAACTATCATAGAAACACATGAAGGAATAATCTTGTATACATTCGATGATGAAATTTACGAACTTAATGAATCAGGACCTTCCTTGTTTTCTAAAAATCCGGGTGGTATGAAGATAAGTAATCTGATTCTAGATGTTGATAACAACATTTTTGCTTTAT
>CAZPXJ010000236.1:0-3677 GCA_964590855.1 uncultured archaeon | reverse complement strand
TCATACCTGCCCTGACTGCACAATACTCAATAGGAGATATTTATGATGGTATGAAACTTAAGAGTGAGCAAGATTTACGAGAGGCTGTAAATAAAGACACTGATGAAAGCCTGCGTGTTTGGGCTACGATAACCTATAAGAAAAAAACTTCAAAGATAGTGGATGATTTAACTAAATATCGGGTGGAGTCTCCATTGTTTCAGTTGTCAGTCCCAGTCAATGGCAAATTGAGACTGAAAACTCAATACGTTGTCCTGCCTGGGAAATATTACACTGTAGTTGGAGGATTCTTTCTGTTAATTCGTTCACTTCCCAAGGGAAGATACAGACTAGATTTTGGGGGCAATGGAAGAGGTAACTACAGCACAAACTCTGTCTATGAAATTGCGGTAGAAGGACTACGAGATAATATAGTATTAGATAAGACAACGGAAGTAATCAGGAATAAGAGGAAAGACCTACATGTGGCCTCAGATTAGTTGGTTCGAGGCCCGACAACCTTAAATCGATCTAAAGTCGGAGGTGAAATATGTCAGGCGATGATTTCTTTTTTCCAGATGATGAACCGTATGGCATATCCTATGGTAAATGGACGACTAAATGGTGGGAATGGTGCTTTTCAAATCCTATTTCTATGAGCCCTTTAACAGATGAAAGCGGGAAATATTCTCATCTGAATCAGAATGGCCCTGTATGGTACCTCTGTGGCACGTTTGGAGAAAACAAGTTCCCCAAAAGAAAATGCACGGTGCCCCCAAAAAAGGGAATACTCTTTCCAGTCATAAATTATATCTACGTTCTTGATTCTAGGATAACGAGCGAGTATGATTTGGCTCAACATGTTAAAAGGGATATTGATGATATTGTTAAGCTTGAAGTGATCGTGGATAATAAAGTTGGCCGAGCCTATAGAGTAGGTTCCGATCCTGAAAACTTCCTGCTTAATATACGTGAAGATAACAAGCTTGGTCTGCCTGTAGGCTTGAACAAAGCTTCCTCAGACGGTTATTGGGTCTTTCTGAAACCTTTGCCTCCTGGTGAGCACAACATCTATTTTCATGGTTCATGTTCTGGTGGAGCTAGAAGTGCTACTGCATCTTATCAGATCTTTACCAGCTAAGAGACAGTTCTTCTATACCATAATTGACCTGTACTATTTAGGCTTCTTGGGCAGGCCCATCGTAATCGGCCCCGGACATATGATCGTAGATCTTCTAACAATGAATCCAACAACTAAATCCAGGAGGATCGGCCTCGCCCAATTTTGTATTTTGGGATCTAAATGTCTTTCTAACCCCAGAGTGTCTATAGCCTAGCTAGCTGGGTCAAATAAAAGGTTAATGAGGAACGCGCCTCTAGTTATTGACTAATTGGTTTCACTAGGACACAAAGGCTTATTGATCATTTTCGCACTTATTATCGTCGCATCCTTAGTAGACACTTCCATTAGAAAAATTTCTCCATTTTTAGGAAGGCCTGGGACAGCAATTGAGGATGTTGCTGTATTCACATCATTGATCATTATTTATGCAATGGGGCAATATTTGATACTGAACTTTCTTGCTGGGGTACGTTTGCATTTTCAAAAATCCTATAAAATAGTACGATGGTCTCAATATGCATTAATAGTAATGCTTGCCTTGATCGCATGGCAAGTAGTCTTTACTGGAGGGTATTACAGTATTCTCATGAAGACAGTTATCTGGATAAATTATGCTATGTTTGTCATCCTGACCGGTTTTCTAAGTTACAGATTTCTTGCATGGTCCACATCTGATAGGAATAGAGTGGTTGTGGCATACGGCATTGCTATGGCAGTACTCTCTTCTAGTGGTGTATTTACCGTACTTTATGTAAATGATGCACTATCAGGTCAACGTGATATAGAGTATATCAAGCCGTTAAGGAGTCCGATCGCAATTATAGCAAGTGTAGAGAACATATTTAGCTCTTCTTATCTTGCGAGTTCCGTATCAGCTTTTATCCTAACGTGGATAGCCACCATACTACTATTGAATCACTATTCCAAGAAACTAGGAATGATTAGATACTGGATTCTTGTTCTCATTCCATTAGTGTATTTCTTGGGTCAATTCGAAAGCGTATTTCTAGACTTGTCGCTCTCCATCAGGAAGTCCGATCCAATCGTGTTTAGCATGACGTACACCCTCGTGTTTAGCGCTACGAAACCTGTAGGTGGTATATTATTTGGAATTGCTTTTTGGAGCGTATCTAGAAATATTGAGAACAAAATTGTACAGAACTACTTGATAGTTTCCGCCTACGGTATGATCCTTTTATTTACTGCAAATCAACCTGTTGGTTTAACTCTTATCCCATACCCCCCCTTTGGATTGTTCACTATATCTTTTCTCGGATTAGCTTCGTACCTAGTGTTTATAGGAGTCTTTTCAGCTTCAATGTCTGTAGCACTAGACAACAAATTGCGGACCATGATCAAAAGGTCTGCTCTGGATGAAACGAAATTTGTAGAATCAATTGGAACATCGGAAATGGAAAAAATCATAGAAAGAAGGGTTCGGCACATGGTTTTGAAAACGGAAGCTGATTTTAAGGAAGAGACAGGTGTAGAGCCATCGCTCACTGATACTGAAGCCAAGGATTATATCAAGGAAGTCCTAGATGAAATAAGAAGAAGTCGCTAAGCGATTCTTCCTTGGCTACAGGGATTAAGAAGGACAAATAAGATAATGAGGTGAGCACCCCTGCCTTAGTTCAATATTTATATACAAATGTATAGTTCGAATAGCGATATATGGGGATAAAGAAAACCAAACATTGCATAGGAAGATCTAGAATCATTTTGATCGTTCCAGTAATAACATTCCTAGTAGTTATGACAAGTGATAAAGTGTACTCAGATAGTGCGAATCCAGGTCTTTATTCAAGTGATTCATCTCCGTTCGGCATACCGTATAAGGATTGGATCGCCAAATGGTGGGATTATAATGTAGGTATTAATGCTGAAGAACATCCTAGAGAACATTTCACCCCTGAAAGATGTAATTTGGATCAAAAGCAAGCTGACAGTGTATATTACCTGCCAGACAATCTAGGTGGAGAAGAACAGAGAAATTGCACCGTACAGGCTGGAAAGGCGATTCTTGCTCCGCTTATAACTGGAAGCTGCTGGGATGATAACACTGATCCAAAGCTCAAGACAGAAGAAGGATTGCGTGAATGCTCTAGAGAAGGACAGGAGTTTGGCGTTGTTAGTGCGACTCTAGATGGGAGACAGTTGCAAAACCTTGAGCAGTATAGAGCTACAAGTGACGTTTTCAATATGACCGTGGCAGAAAACAACGCCTTTCAAAGCCTGTCTGGGACATTCCCAGCTATAGCTGATGGCTACTTCGCCCTTTTGGAACCTTTGCCACCTGGGGAACACACTGTGGTACTTGAACAAAGCGTTCTAAATCCTGTTCATCCTGAATACAATTTTGCCTCAAGAACGAACTACAATCTTACAGTAGAACCTTAGGCAACACATACTGTGACAGTAATAGCCAACAGGATAGCTAACGCCAATCCATCAGTAAGCGCGGATTCGGTGAAGTTAGTATTGCAAGATCTGGCAGTACAAACACAGGGCAAAGGAGGTAATGTAGAGGAGTCTCTTACTAAACTACTTGAGCAGGTTTCACAGGAACCCGCAG
>CAZPXJ010000235.1:0-3743 GCA_964590855.1 uncultured archaeon | reverse complement strand
CTCTATTTTCGAATTTCTCTCAACAATTACATTGTCATGAAGGACAGTGTAAGGTCCAATTTTTGTATCATCATGGATGACTACATTGTTTCCTAGAACTACAGGAGAAATAAGTTCAGCCTTTGGAGATATGCTGCAATTATCACCTTGATATATCCCGTCAGTGTTCTTACCAGGAGGTTTGAAGTTACTTACAAACCCGCGCATAATATCGAAGTTTGCCCACAAATAACTTCTAACATTTCCACAATCAATCCAATAATAATCATCTACGAAACCATTCAACTTGAATTTCTCTTGTAGAAGATAGGGAAAGAAATCTGTACCAAAATCATTAATATCACTCAAACTTTCAAGAATTTCAAGAGTCTCATTTTTGAAACAATACATCCCAGTATTTACTAAATTCTGATGAAATTCTGCAACTGGTCTATATGCGAAAGCCATGGTAGTAAATAACATCTCTTCGGGTTTAGGTTTTTCAAGAAAGATGTCAATATTCTGATCTTTATCTAATAAAATGACACCAAATTTCTTTGTTGGGAAGTCGATGTTCTTTAGACTAATTGTAGCATAAGCTTCTGTTTTATAGAAGAATTTTTGCAACTTCTTAATAGATAGATCACAGACAATATCTGCCATAGAGACAATATAATCGCCATCAATCAAATCAGAAACTTTTCTAACCGCATCGGCTGTACCAATCGGATCTATATCAGGGACAGTAATATCCAACCCATCAAATTTAGGAGAATTAAGAAGGTAGTTTCTGATTTGCTCTCCTAGATATTTCACAGCAACAATGATTTTAGGTATTCCCGCATCTGTCAACTGTTTGATTGCAAAATCTATCATAGGAGTAAGAGTAACAGGGACCAGAGGTTTGGGCAAATTAGTTGTTAAGGGCTTTAATCGCGTACCTTTACCTCCAGCAAGTATGATAGCACATTCTACTTTTGAAATATTATTCACCTTCTTGTTTGCGTAGTTTCTTTGCTAGCCAACCTATCTCAGTTTGTTCAATCCCTTTAACGTCAAATTCAGGAACAAATGGTTTAATGTCTATTAGTGGAGTACCATTCAACACATCAATCCCTTTAACCAAGAGCTTATTCTTCTCAATTTTAACTAGTTGAACAATGGAGAAACCTAACTTGTTTGGTCTATTAGGATGACGGATGGCAAATATTCCTTTGGGTTTATCATCTAGATAAGGAACAACCTTAAGGTCTACTGTTGTGGCTCTATCAAAATAATAGATCAGTATGATGTGAGAAAATCCATCCAATTCTGTTAGTCCTTCAACATATTCAGGGTCAATTGTGATGGTACCAAAAGCATCTGAGAAACTAGGTTGGATCGGCACATCATCACCTTCCGCAAATGGAGATTCGATATGACCTATAGGGTTGATTGTATATTCCACAAGCCAATTAAGGCTATACTATTATATCTTTTTTGTGTAAAGAGGGATAAATAAATATCAATCAGAAAACTTAACAATATGATTTTAGAGCGTTCCCTATAACATATTGTTTAAATACAAAAAAGCGTGAAATTATATAGGAAGAGATGGTGTTAGAGTGAGCCAAAGAATTTTCAAGATTAGCCTTTTAGGAGAAGGAGCAGTCGGAAAGACTTCCCTTCGTCGTACTTACTTAGGAGAAAGTTTCAAAGAAGGATACATGATGACAATTGGCGCAGATTTCGCCGTCAAAAAGATGGTTTCCAAGAATACTGAATACACACTTCAAATCTGGGATCTCGCTGGTCAGCAACGTTTTTCTGCAGTTAGAGAGGTCTACTATCGTGGTACTGCAGGAGCACTCTTAGTCTTTGATATTTCTCGTCCCGAAACCTATTCTGTCTTACCCAACTGGTTACATGAGTTAATTCGTAACAACAAGAACCGAATCGTCCCTATCGTTTTAATTGGTAACAAAGCAGACCTTCGCGAATCAACACCACACTCTGTTCCTTCTGAATATGCTCAAGAGTATGCTGATCAACTTAGTGAGTGGTCAGGCTTTTATGTTCCATATATGGAGACTTCAGCTAAAACCGGGTTGAACGTTGAGCAAGTCTTCGATTCTTTAGTGCAGAACATTTCAGCTTATTTTGAACGTTTAACCATTGAGAACAAATAAACTCTCACACTCTCTTTATTTTTTTCTAACATCTAGTACCATTATTTCGTGTTTGTAGAATTATCTGATGACAATAGGTGAAGAAGGTTTTTGCTGTCTTTGATTCTGAAAAATTCTGTTCTCTTGAAAAGAAATCTAGAACTTTTGCTCTATAAATCTATTCAGAAGATTTATCTAAAAAATTTTCAAAATCTTAGTTATAATCATGAGGATTCAAATTATTACATCCAGAATCTTCAGAATTCTGACCCCCTATCGACTGGGACAATCAATCAGGTTTTTGACTTCAATATGATTGCAGAATATTATCAAATTGAAATCTCAGATTTAGGAGATATTTTCGTTTCAGAGAACCAGAAAAAAATAGAGATCTATGATTGGTTCTATAGAGAAGGAGACACAATAAACAAAATGACAGAATATCATAAGAACTATTTCAAACAATTTTGGAGATAACATTGTTAAAATCCCGAAAAATATTATTCTCTGTTCCAAGTATTACTTCTATGTTTCTTCTTTGCAATAGGAATGTTTTTGTACTACAAAAGTAATATTTTGTAATAGAGTTGTTATGACTATTGTTCAAGTACGTGTAAATGATGAAGAATCTAAGGAACTAGATGAACTAGCAAAAAAACTTGGTATAAGTAAATCTGAACTAGTTAGAAAAATCATTAAACAAGGAAAGAAGGATATATTGTTTGATTTATACTTTGATAGTCTAATTAAAAATGAAATTTCTCTCACTCGTGCAGCAGCTGAAGCTGGATTATCTATAGTCGAATTCATATCCATTGCAGAAGAACGCGGTTTTACTTACTTCCGATATGATTCTAGCGACCTCCAAAGAGACATCAAAACCCTTGAAGGAAAGGTAGAATAATGAGAAGTCGAATTCTATTTGATTCCTCTAGCATTATAATTTTAGCTGAGACAGGTTTCTTGGAAACATTTAGTGATTTAATCGATGATTTTACAATTACTTCATCAGTTCTAAAAGAAGTAACTCTTAAAACATCTCCGATAAAAAAAGCTGTTGAAGAACTTATTACTAAAAAGAAAATAAATGTTCAATCAATTTCTGTGACATCTCACTCCGCATATCAGCTCTATCACACTCTTGGTTTACACGATGGAGAGATATCCATCTTGCTTACAGCAAAGAAAAAGGAAGATGTAGTAGTATTCGATGATTTAATCGCTCGAGCCGTTGCAAGAGCAGAAGGATTCTATCTTACAGGTTTACTTGGGTTGTTAGTTTTTCTTAAAGAAGATAATAAACTCTCAAGAGAAGAAGCTCTAACTATTTTATCTGTTATTAATAAAACGAATTTTCGAATGACTGCATTACTCTATGAAGCTGTTCGAAAAGAGCTAGAAAACTGAAATGTGACCTTCAAGTACAACTATTGTAAAAATTGCAGATGGTAATTTTATTTACTTTGGCAGGTATATAGTGTAACAATCAACAATATCATATCGTTGAACAACAATCAATAAGTTCTCACACGATCTTTCTTCTTTCTTTGAGTATATTTTTATATTTCTTAGTTTGTAGTTCAATTGTTTAGGTAGATTCAATGATAGAACCAGCTG
>CAZPXJ010000234.1:0-3760 GCA_964590855.1 uncultured archaeon | reverse complement strand
TCGCTGTTTCATGTAGAAATAAACAAAGCCAATTAAAAAAGCAACTGAAATAAACAAATTTATATAAACTGCCCACGTATTACTCAGAAAGATCCCCCATGTCAAAGCAATACATTCGAAAATGAACGCGAGAATTAAAGAGATGATATAATATTCAATTCGTTTCCATTCTGTTTCTCGATACACGAATATATTTGTTAATCCTAAGCCTATAAAAAAGGCACCAACATAACGTCCAACTATTGGATCTAAAAAGGGTCAGCTAAACAGTATCGTATACGCTTCTATAGCAAAGAAAAAGAATATTCCAAACATGAAACATACAATCATGTGGATCACTATAAACCATTTCAATCCTTTAGAGATTTCCTCCATTTATTTCACACCTTACTATTTCTATACAAAATAGTAAGAAATTTAGTCTTTATTTTTATTTAAAATTGTGTAAATATGTTCTGAAGCGGGATAACTCCAAAAACCATCATTGTTTTAAAAAAATTTTAAGTAATCGGAGTAGAATTGGGATAAGACGTATAATTTAAAAAAAGGCTAAATATAAAATAATAAATTTAATCGTGATTTAACACAACCTAATGAATCTTAATTTTAAAATTATTTAATTCATATAAAAGGGGGTATTGTATTGAAAGTTACAGTTCCGGAAGAACTATTTAGAGCAAAAAAGTCTGGAGCGCTTTTACCATTCTTTGGGGCGGGTGTAAGTGCTGCATTGGGAGTTCCTTCTTGGAGAGGATTGTTGAAAGAGATTTCTGAAAAAGTAAATTGTTCTGATGCTTTAAAGGATCGGATAAATACGTTAGATTGGAATACTGACTTTGAAGAGTTATCTGATGTAGCTTCCGAATTAATGAAGGCTTCGGGGGATGTTCAAGTTTTCATGAATTTTCTTCAAGGGGCCCTCAAACCAGAGATCTCAGGAGAAATGCCTGAAAGAGTTAAAGCAATCTCTGAATTCCGCGATGGTTTACCAGGTTTGGTAACTACCAATTTTGATACAGTTTTAGAAGATTATTGTGGATTCACTCCTGATGAAGTTATATATCGAGATTATGAAGCTTTACTGAAAAGGATTCAGCAGAAAAAGTTTTTATTTAAGATTCATGGGGATCCTACCAAATCTGATCTCATCGTTTTTACAAAAGAACAATATGAAACACTTGAGAATGATGTTGCTTATCAAGAGGTACTAAAGCAAATATTTTTACAATGGGCTATAATTTTTGTAGGTTATTCGATTACTGATACCTACATTTTAAAAAGTTTAGAATATTTACATAGAAATCATGTTGATGAGCTAGAAGTTTTTGCTCTTTTACCAGATGCTGAATTTGAGCTTCAGAAACGACTTCGACGCATAGGAGTTCGCGTTATTCCTTATTCTGTCGGAACAGGAGCAATTGCTCATTCTGCTGTGGATGCTTTTTTAGCATTATTAGATTCAAATGATTTTATACCTGCTCCAGAATCAGGATTTCAAGGAAGAGAAACTGAAATACAGAGTATCACCCAAGCTTTGATTGAGAATCAGGCGGTATTAGTTGAGGTAGTGGGACCTGCGGGTATAGGAAAAACTCAATTGGCACGAGCTGCTGCTCAAAATATACGCCAAATAGAGCGTGCAAATGTTACTTTTGGTACTTCAATTTTTGTTGATTTGATAAATAAAAAAGGGGCAAATGCCCTTATATATGGTATTAGGGACGCATTAGGATTGTCAGAGGAGATAGTCGAGAAAGAGGAGATTTTTGATGAAGTGGTGTCCCGCCATGCATTAATTATTGTAGACAATGTTGAGGATCCATTGAACCAAGAAGAAATGATTAAGGCTGAATTTGTAGATACATTAATCCATTTATGCGATAAAGTGCAAGGAAATGGAGCACTTATTATAACGTCAAGAACCGCTCTTAGCGATAAACTTATGTGTAATATCGGAGGTATTGACAAAACCATAACCATTAATTTAAAACCTTTAAATTATGAAGAGGCTCGAGAACTTTTTATATTAGAATCGAAAGCTGAATCTATCTCGGATGTAGGAGAGAAAGTATTAAAGCGTCTTTCGGCACATCCGGGCTCTATAAGAATCCTAGGTCGTCGAGTTGCTAAATTATCGGATGAAGGAAAGGAAAATCTTTTTAAAAATCTATTAGAAGACCCAGAAAAGGCTTCTAAAGCAGTAATAAGTACAACATTTGATCTTTTGCCCGAAGATTCACGTTTAGCTTTACAAAAAGCGCTAGCTTTTCCAGCTGGTTTATCTCCTGAAGTCGCAAGATTTAAGATCGGAGAAAATTTTACAGAACTATTGGCTCCAGCATTACAGAATGGTTTACTTAAAAGATCTGGAGGTCGATATCGTAGTATAGAGTCATTAAGGCAAGTTTTATCATCGAATGAAGTAACCCAGAACACATTATTACATGCTATTGATTTTTATACACATGAAATACACTCGTTTCAAAACCAGATGAAAGGAGGAGTATTAAAACCCTTAAATGCGACGTTTTTATTGGAAGAGTATGGCAACATTTCGGCTTGCGCAAACTGTGCTGAAAAATTCGATCATCTAAAATTACAAAAACTAACGCCAGCTATATGTATATTCTTTCAATGGTCCGGTTTTTTAGAGGATCCAACACGATGGATTAGAACTGTTTATGCGAGTGAAGCAATTTCATCTCATGATACAGGGATGCTTCTCTTATTTGCTGATAATCTTCTTAGATTTGGTAGCCCTGAAAGTAATACCTTAGCAGAAAGAATTTTTAGAAGAATCCTGGAACATTATGAAAAAAAAACAGACATAAGTTCCTTATCTCGAACACGAATCATACAAGCATCAGAATCGCTTGCTCTACTTTTAATGAATGTAGGGGGCAAATCAAACTTAGTAGAAGCAGAAAATCTCTTTAGAAGCACAATAGATATGAAGAAAAAACATTTAAGTGATTCAAATGAAGATCAAGCAGAAATAGCTAAAACTGCCGACGCTTTAGCTAATCTACTATTAAAATTCCAAGGTGAAGCTAATCTAAAAGAAGCCGAAATACTAATCCGAGACGCATATGCCATAAATAAAAAACTAGTTGATGTTGATCCCCGTGCGAAGTTTAATCTATCTCGATCAATGATTTCATTAGCAAAATTATTGCGTCGCAATGGAAACGCCGAAAACATGCCTGAAATTGAAGCATTGACCAGAGGGGCTTTAGAAATTCATAGAGAAATGGCTACAAATATACCTGGAGCAAAAACCGCGTTAGTACAGTCATTAACTGAATATGCTAATATTTTAACACTTCAAAGAAAAGTGGATAAATATCAAGAAATTGAAGAGATGTATCGAGAAGCAATCAAAATTCAAAGAGAATTAGCGAAAACTCAACCTTCGATGAGAAGGGGATTAGCGTATTCTTTATATTCATTAGCTATTCATTTAAGAATGAAGGGAGAAGAATTCTTCGATGAATTTGAAACTCTTCAAAGAGAGGCTTTATCATTATTCAAGGATATTTCAGAAAATATGCCTTCTGCTTTAGAAAGTCTTGCTAATACCCTAATTCAATTAGCAACGTTTATCAAAGATTATGGAGATATAGATAAATTAAGTGAGTCTGAATCATTGCTTCGTCAAGCATTATCTATTTCTAATAAAGTCGAAGAAATGGGAGAGTCTGCTTCAAAATTAAAAGTCCAAAGCTCGTTTGCTTTAGCACAGCTACTAAGAGTAATAGGA
>CAZPXJ010000233.1:0-3762 GCA_964590855.1 uncultured archaeon | reverse complement strand
GCTTAAGAAATCAATTACTTCTCTCATTTTAGAATCTTCAATTCCTCCGACCTTTGCTCCATCAAGAGCATCAATAAGGCCTGAAATATATTCAGACTCAGGTGAATCATCTTCGAGAGACTTTTTAATTTTCTTGAAAACATCAATAATCTTGTTTACCTCTTCGGTATCTAGATCATTACCAGCCTCTTTTGCTGGTTCCTTCTCCATCTTCTCACCATCTTTCTCATCTTGTTCAACAACAGAATTAATTTCTTTTAATTTATCCTCATCAATTTTGTTAGCCCTAAAGAAATTAGCTCTCATCAATCTAGCTTCTCTACTCTCAATAATCTTTTTGAAAATTGAAAGGACAGAGTCACTATCACCCTCACCTAACATCAATGTCGTTTTGGTAATGAGCTCATCAAATAGCTCTTCTTTAAGCAAGAACAATTCTTTATTCTCATCGAGGAATGAGAGAACTGCTGCTCTACCAAGTTCAACTGATTCTGTTTGTAGAATCTGGTTGATCATTTTTTCGAACTTGCTTCTAAAAGCATCAGATTTCCACTTTTCAGAAACTTTGAGTGCAACGCCTTTCATTGCATCCATCGCGTTTGTATTGTCTCGTAGTTTAAGAAGATCCTTTGCCTCTCCGCCAATATCGGTATTAACGAAAATAGGATAAGGGTTCTTAAATGTCACTTTGTTTAAAGCTGGAGCAGGAGATTCCTGCGAGTTAACATTAGGATTGAATAGCTTTTTATCTAAATGCTGGACGAAAGGCTCTTCTAAGAGAGTCTTAATCTCTTCTGCAAATAGATTTCTAGCATCTCTAGCTCTCTTAATAGCTCTAATCCTTGGAGACTCCATAATCTTTCGATGTTTTCTATCTCTAGATTCTTGGACAATAGACTTGCTGTCATTACTATATTTCAAATTAAAACCTGTCATCATGTCGCCTACCGTAATAGGGTCTTCATCATCAAGATCGAAATACTTACTGACAACTTGATCAAGGTAAGAATCATCATTCTCTGTCAATACAACCTGATCAAAACCATGAAGTGCAAGCACTCCGTTCTCAAAGGTATAATCACAAAGATAAAGATCTTCCTTTTCTTCATCCAAGAGGACCAACTTATCATCAAACATAGCAACTAGTGCTGCGTTATCAGAAGTGGCAATTGCTTCAGCGATCTTATTGAAAACCTTTTCGCTACTAAGATCAACCACCTGTTTAAACTTATTATAGGTTAGTTGCATCTAATCCTCCTCTGAAGATTTTTACTATCTTTTTTAGACTTTGAATGTACTTATTTCCACTTATTTAGTGGGCTTTTTGAATTTGTCTTCGACTAGAAGTTTAATGTGATTATTTGAGCATCTATTAGCTTTCAGTAAACCCCTGAATTCGCCCTCAATGGCCATTCGGGTCAGACTATTATGCTCGCGTGATTTTACAACATTATTATCTTTATGTACTTTTTCGTAAAGTTGTATGTATTTTAATAATTTTTTTGCATTACTAACATCGTTCATTAACCATTTTCCACCATCAAATTCTATAAACTTATGTCCTGCTATTTCTAATCCAGCTCCAGCTTCAGCTTCGGGAGCACCAGCTTCAGGGGCTGCCACTTCTTCTGGTCCACCAGCTATTCCAGGAGTTACTCCCGCAGTAGCTACTGTTCCTCCAACTCCGCCGCCCATGGTTCCGGCAGCTCCACCCATTTCTCCACCCTCACCAGCTCCAAATATTGCCTGCATTTGTGCTTGCATTTGAAGCTGCATCTGGACTTGAAGCTTAATTTTATTAATTTCTTTATCACTCAATCCTAAGACTTCTTGATAAATCCACTCATCAGGCAAAAAGTTTTCTAATGCTTTAATTTGTTGAATGAGTGTAAATTGTTGATTTCTAATTTCTATTTCCATCAATTGATCTACATTTGATGGAGGAGTTAAAATGATTTGAAAATTTGTAAGTTGATCTTCTTCTATATCCTTGCTTAGTATAAGCTCAGTAATAGCGATCTTCTCAAGTCCTCTAACAATAAACTTTTGTATTCTTTCAATTGTTCTTGAAAATTGAATATCTTGCTGTGATAAGAAACTCTTTGGATCATATCCACCGCCGCCTTCTGGACCAGTAATATACCCAGAAGGGATACCCATAATCTTTAGAATTTGATCTTTGAAGTATTTAACATCATCAATTTCTCCAAGGTTCATCCCTGGCGGAAGTGTTTCAATTCTAGTTCCTTGTGAGTCCTGTCTTACAGGAATAAAGAAATCTTCATCAACTGCCAATGGGTTAGCTTTTTCATCAATTTCACCAGTTGATGGGTTAATGAATTGTTTCTTTTTAAATTTTCTCTTAAGTTGATCTACATATTTATTTGCTTCTTTGGTTGATAGAGTACCTACATCAATATAAAATACTCTCCTTTCAGGAGCTCTTGATATTCTATATACCAACATAGCGTCTTCCATTAAAGAAAGACGTTTCCATACTTTTCTACCTGATTCTAGAATAGATTTTCCGTACGGATCAAAATCATCATCATCAATTTTAAGATGAATCATTTGCCATGGTTGAAAAACTTTTTTTCTGTGTGTTGCTGCTACAGCATTATCTGATGATTCCCAAATGAATCTTTTTAAGATACCTTTTCTTTCATCTCTAGTAATTCTTTCTGGCTTTTTAACTCTTTCTAATGACACGATATAATGAGGCTTTTTCTTGTCATCTGGGATAACTTCAATAAACTCATCACCAAACTTACACATATTTTTAGTGTAAGACCAAATATTTGAATTTATATCAAGTCGATCAAAAAAGAGTTCTTCTAAAATTTCTATTATTTTATTATTATCTGATTGTATTTCGAGAACGTCCTTTCGAACATTGTACTGAGTAGAGTTATCAGCATAAATGTGCAATCCCTGATTTAATTCAGGAACTTTGCACATTTCGCGATATTCATCATATCGTATAGTTCTACTGTTCGAAGTAGAAGTAGCTTCTTGAATCCAAGTATATCCTTGCCACTGATTATCATCACCCTTTTGCTTACCTGGAGATTGTAAATCTCTAGAAGAAACTTTGAAGCGGTTAATATAATCTTGAACTCGTTCTGCGTTTTTTCTCTCTTCCTCGTCTTCTTTTCCAATCGATAATCCAAAGAAGTTTACGGCCATTTTATATTATCTCCGTTATATTATTCTGTGTTCTTTTCTTTTTTGGGATCACTGAATCCAACATACTTTCTAATTGCTTTAAATGTTTCTCTTACTTTAGGGATTGTCCAAGAAACGTTGGGAACAGCTGTATCTAATTCATCTTTCAACTCCTTATAATCTACATCATAAGCAATTGAGAATGCTTTTCCCTTAGTTTTTCTTTGTGTTTCTCTATAAGTAATAGCTCTTCCACCCTTCTTTTTTTCAGGATTATCTTCTTCATCTCTTTCCATATCTTCTTCTTCCTCTTTTTCACTAAGGAAGATTTCATCTTCTAGCTTTTCTTGTAAATCTTTCAAAAAATCCATTATTCTTCACCTCCTTCTGATTTGGGAGGCTCTACCTCCTGCGTGAGATCCTTGTTTAGTTTCATTGTGAGAGATATATTTCCTGCTTGCTTGAGAGCTACTGCAATATTATCCTTGAAAGTTGTTTTAATATCAGCACCTTCAAAAAATTCGTCCCAATATTTTGAACAAAAATCTCTCGTTGAGGGTCCAAATAAAATATTTAAGGGCATAGAAAACTCATAAT
>CAZPXJ010000232.1:0-3765 GCA_964590855.1 uncultured archaeon | reverse complement strand
AAAGTTCAATTCCAGCACAAAATGAGTTAATATAAATTGGATCCAAAACAGGATTTTGAATGGTTCCACTTCCCCATCCTGTAGCATTTGTATTTGCTAAATCAAGATAGTCTGTTGTAATAAAGTCTTCAACAAAGACTTCAGAATAAGCTTGAACTGTTGATTGGTATCCATTAAAAATAAATGGAATAACCAAAAACAAAGTTAAAATCAAGGAAAAATTCCGTTTTTTCATACTATTCACTAAATTTGTTAATTAGATAAGGTAAAAATGATTTGGAGATATAAAGTTTTGTGAAAATCTTAATTTTGGGATTAAGAGGAAAACCTATCTATTCCTTAAACTTAAGTTCTACATCCAATCCTCCAGTGAATACATTTACAAATTGGATAGTTCTGTCTTCTTCTGGAATACCTTCTTCATCCATTTCTTTAAGAAATTGTTTTGCTAATTCATCAATTTGTTTGTCAAATTTTATTATTAGATCATTTATTCTCAAAATGTGTCTCATTTTGCTTACTTTAACAGCTGATACATATGTACTTACATCTAATGGAGGAAGAATTACTCTTCTCTTTAGATTGTCGTACCCCTCCTTTTCAGCCATTTTTGCTAAACTCTCAATACCGTCCATTGTTTCATTTACTATTATGCGTTGCAAATTGGCAATGAAGTGAAAATAGGCTCTTGTTGATGGGATTTCAGTTAGCTTTCCAGGATTTATTACTTCATTGAGTGAATATTCATGAATCTCTTCATCTGTCATTTTATTGATTTCTTGGAGGTCTATACTTATTCTATCAACTCTATCATACATCATCTTCATATATTCTTCATAAAGATGTTTCACTTTATCTGATAATTTGTAAAAATTCCCCCAACTCTTCTCTGAAATTTCGCTATCAAAGATGATTGTCTTCTTATCTCTTAATTTTCTTATGAACCTTAAAGTAGTACTCTCTGGTCGTTGAATCATCTTTGAGATTTTCTTTAGATTTAAAGAACCATACCATCTCAAAGCTGTCACAATCTGGAATTCTGTCTCATCTAATTCTAGACTACTCATTTCTTTCATTAGTTTGATCATTTCTTCTGATTCTTCCATTTTCACTCAGTTTACATAGGTTTTGTGCCTTTAAAAAGTTTTTCCATTATGGAATTAATTCTATAATGAGAGAAATATTTATAAATGCCACTATGAAATGTATTTCACATAGAAATTAATTCCATTTTGGAATGATTTCGGAAACGGAATGATTAAATATGGAGATAAAAACCGTGGAATTGGAACAAACTGAGAAGAAAGAAAGCGCCTTCGCACTATTGAAGAATAGAGATTTCGCAGTATTATTTGTTGGTGGATTTATATCTAATATGGGAACATGGTTCACTCAAATTGCAGTATTATTTTATGCTCTAAGTTTAGTAAAGCATCTCCCAGAGAATGAAGCAACTCAAGCAGTTGCACTATTAACAACTTTTACCTTATTACCAATGCTTGTGTTAGGACCAATAGGGGGAGTAATTGCGGACAAGTATGATAGAAAAAAAATAATGATCATATCAGACCTTTTAGGAGTAGCTGTTGCAACTGGATTAATATTTGCTAATCAGATGTGGCATTTGTACCTGCTATTAACCCTGAGTTCATCTGTTAGGCAATTCTTCTATCCTGCTAGAAGTGCTGCACAACCTATGATTGTAGAACAAGACAAACTTCTGTCAGCAAATGGTTTAACTCAAACTACAATTCAGATATCAAGAATGTTAGGACCATTAGCAGCTGGTTTTCTTATACCTGCAGCTGGGTATCAAGCAGCTTTCAGTATTGATGCAGTATCGTATTTAGTTTCAGCTTTGCTAATTCTTTTTATAAGAACTGACTTGAAGGTACCTCAAAAAGAGGAGAAGATTTGTGTAAAATCAGTATTTGTGGGAATGAGAGATGGAGCTATAATTACATTCAAAGACAAAATCATAGGATTTGTAGTTATTAGTTTTGCTGTAACGATATTTGCTATTGGAGCCATAGATCCTGTTGCAGTACCATATCTTAATTTTTCATTTGGACTTGGAGAAGAAGATTTTGGTATAATGATGATGATTTCAGCACTTAGTGGAGTACTTGCAGCTGTTATTTTATCTTTAAAAGGGAAATTAAACAGAAAACTACTCTTCATGTCATTCGCAATACTAGCTCTAGGAACAGCTGTGATGATAATGGCAATAGCACTTTATTTACCAGGTCCCATAGTTTGGCTATATATAGGTATGTCATTTATAGGATTTACAAATGTAGGATTTTCTATTCCATTCACAACTTTACTGCAGATCATTATCAAAAATGAACATCTTGGTAAAGTTAGCGGCACAGTGGATACAGTTATGACAGGAGCATCGCTGATAGCTTCTGTAATTGCAGCAGCACTAGCTAAAATTATGCAAATAAATATCATACTAATAATTGTGGCATCAATAATATTAGTATCTGGTGCAGTGTTTTTGATAATTGTTAGAACAAGGAGGATGGATAAAGTAGTTTTAATAAGAGAAGAAGAAATGAAATTGTTCAAAGATCAACAAACAAAAATAAAAGATTCCTCTGTTTTTTCATTAGAAACAGTTGAACCAGAACATCTTCCAGCTTTGAATCCTTAATCTTCCCCCTCTCTACTTTTTCTTTTTTCAGCTTTAACCTTTAAGCTTAAGTTATACACTTTTCACTTTGAGTATTTTACTTGTACTTTGACTGGTTCAAAGAATCCATTTTTTGCTTAAACTCTTGTTTAAGCCTCTTAAACTTGTTATTTTTAAAATTCCTTAATAAAGGTGAGTTTTACTGTTGTTCAACAATAAAGGTGTTGCAAAAAAATGAAAACAATCTCAAACCCAAAAAAACTCCGAACTGAAAAAATTGAATATTGGTCACTAGGTGGTCACTTCTTCTCATCACTCTCAAATAAGATGACCAGTCAAAGTTCAATTAGAAAGTAAAGGTGTTTCGATGAAAAAGAAACAGGCAGAAACAGAAATTGAAACTGATTTACAAGCTGAGAAGAAATCCAATCCTCTAACCTTGTTAAAGAGTTGGGACTTCTCTGCATTATTTCTTGGTGGTTTTATTAGTAATGTAGGCTCTTACTTTACCAGTGTTGCTATAATCTTCTTAGGTTTAGTTTTTACAAGTGGATTAACTGAAAATGAAGCAACTCGAGCAATAGCTCTTATGACCACCTTCACCCTTGCTCCAATGTTGGTTTTAGGACCAATTGCTGGAGTATTAGTAGACAAATTTGATCGTAAGAAAGTTCTGATAATCGCTGATTTTCTAGGAGCTGCCGCTGCTTTTAGTTTGATAGCAGCGTCTCAGTTGTGGCATCTATATATATTTGCTCTCTTCAACTCATCTGTAAGACAATTCTTCTATCCAGCTAAAACAGCCAGCATCCCTAGATTAGTAAAGCAAGACCAACTTCTATCAGCTAACGGATTTATACAAACCACCAGTCAATTGTCAAGATTAATCGGACCTTTAATCGCTGGTTTCTTAATTGCAGGAGTTGGATTTGATATAGCTTTTATTGTTGATGGATGTTCATACATTGTTTCTGCAGTATTACTAATCACTATCAGAACAAATCTCAAGCCAGAAAGAACTGAAGAAAAAGTTACTATTAGAAGTGTAGGTATTGGGTTGAAAGATGGCTTTAAATTAGCTTTTGGAGACAAAATAATTTTCTTTGTAATGATACTATTCTCCTTTA
>CAZPXJ010000231.1:0-3778 GCA_964590855.1 uncultured archaeon | reverse complement strand
CTGCAAAATGTCTGGTTCTACCCTCTTTATCTCTAAGAAGTTTAATTAGAGGTTCGATTATATCTTTATCTGCTATTTTTTCTAAAGCTAGAGAAGCAGCATGTCCAATATCAATGTTTTCATCTCCTAGGAGCTCGAGAAGTGGCTTAGAAGCTCTTTTATCTCCTAATTCTCTCAATACATTGATTATCGCAATTCTAACTTCAGGATTTTCTACTTTTAGTAATTCAATTAGAGGTATAACAGCAGATGAATTATGAAGAAGTCCTAGAAACTCTATTATACTAATTTGTATGGATTCATTCTCATCTAAAATATGAAATAAGAACTCTAGAACTTCTTTACTTTGGTATTCTGATAGTGCTTCTTCGACATCTTGATTTAATGATTCCCTATTAAGAATTAGTTTTCTATAAAGATGTAATGCTTGGTTTCGAAATCTTGGAGTTTCATCTTGAATAGCTTGAATTATTAATACTACTCCAGATAGACTCTCAATATCATATAATTCATCTTCTACTTTTTCACGAACAGGTCTCTCATCATAAAAAACTGGATCACGAAATCTATTAATCAAAGGATTCTTGTGTAATTGATTCAAAATTCTTAGTGCTGCATAACGACTATTAATGTCTTCTTTATCATCATTAACTAGATTACAAAGAAGCTTAGTGAAAATTAATTGAATATTTTTACTGAGATATTGAACAGCATATTCTCTAGCAAGAAAATCATCTTTTTTCAGTGTAGCAAGATTGTCCAACAATTCCTGAAATGTAGGTTCTTCCTTCTCTTCATTAACCTTTGGAACTTTTTTCAATTCTCGCTGATTCAAAATTTCAAAAGACAAGTCAACACTCATCTCTCTTGCAACAATGTGTGCTGCTCCTAATTCAGTACAAAACTCACCCAACTCTTCCCTTTTATCATTTATACGTTTGTGGATCTCCTCCTTCCCTAGATTGGTTTCGTTGGAAATTATATCTATTATCTCTTCTATTGACCTCTGCATAACAATCAACTTTGCAGAATTGGTTTATAACTTTTCTTCCTCTCTCTTCTTGGATTTGAGTTTTCTAGGCATGGAAGCAGGAGAATCAGGAGGATCACCTTTGTTAACAATGATAGGTGCTGGATTAGAGTGTCCAGAGAATCCTCTTCTGGACTTTATTATGAACCCTTTACTCTCTAGCAGGTCTATAGCTTCTTGAATATCTGTTAATGATACTCTGGAGTTTATTGAGAGTTCCTCCAGTGTGATGATTTCTGGTTGAAAGCTTTCGATAGCTAACATAATTATCTTCTTTTGGAGATCTGGTAGAGAAAAAATTTCCTTTAATCTGGAATTATCTAACACTATTCTATAGATATCTTCCTCTTCTTTCCCCATAGTTGTCAACTTTTCCTCTGAGGTTAAAACTCTTCTTCCTCTATCTGGAAAAGATTTTCTTAGAGTTTAAATGCTGAAAGTCGTATAATATTGTTAGAAGCTAGCAAGCTTCAAGTTACTTATCCCCTTCTCTATTTCTCAGATGCTAGCTTCTTCCCTTTACTCTCTTTTCCTCCTTTTTCACTAGAAACAGACTTGTGATTGGTTTTCTGCAAGACCTAGAAAATTATTTGTTTTGATATAGATAAGGCAAAAAGCATTTAACTGTACATTGACTATCACATGCATGTCTTCTGAAGAAGAGTTTGGTGTTGATGTGCTTAATCACCCTGCTACATTGAAACTCTTCCTTTTCGCTAAATATGTTCATCCCAAGGATTTTGGGGTAAGAGAAGCTAAACGTAATCTTGATTTTAATAGTCCTAGTACAGTCCTATGGCACTTAGAAAAACTTGAGGAAGCGGAATTGATAGAAAAACTTCCTACTAATAGATATAGGATTCTTCAGAAAGGTTTGAGTATTAAGGAGATCATGGTGCCAGTCAAGTTTTCTGCTCAAATAATTAAGGGGGAATTAATTCCTAGACGATTGTTTCTGATTTCTTTTCTTATATCATCCTTCATTGTTACTTTAGCGTTGATTTTTATTAATCCATTAATCGCTGCTATTAATGGAGCTGTTCTAGCAGGTCTGAACAGTATATTCTATATTCTGAATTATCTCACTATTAAGAAGCAATTATCTTTTTATAGTTGGGATAAGGATAAAGAAAGATAAAAGAAGTACATTTTCTTCTATTTCTCGTAAAAAAGAGAAAAAATGAACTCCTGAATCTATCATAGACTTAGATTAGAAGTGTTCGAGTTCTAGATTTATTAATGTATTTTAGTATAGTCTGCTTGATATATAATGATTCTAACAAATCCCAAAAAACCAATCTTAACTGGAATTGCAATTACGTTGATTGTTAGTTCAGTTGTATTAGGAGGATTTTATCTCTATCAAGGAATGTTTCCCTTTAATTATGAGTTTAGAGAAGAAATCATCCTACCAGAGAACGTTAAGAATTCTTTCGGTACGTATGAGTTACAATCTTATAATTATACACCTTCAATTATACCTACTCCAATTGAACCAGGTTTAACCAACGTGAATCTTCAAGGATTAGATGAGGAAATTGATGCAGATATTATCCACCAACTTGAAGACTATGGATTTGCATTGGTTGACAAAGGTGTGGAAGACATTTTTGATCCAATGTATTATGATGGCAACCTAGAAACACCCATGTACATTTCAACTGATTTTTGTTTACATGTTATGCATTCTATTTTTGATAATTGTCTGAGAATTATAGAATTAGAGTACTTCTATGAAAATTTCAGTATAATGATTGACGCTCTTCGAAATGATCAGATCAATTTATATCTAGTCAACTCTGATCCTGATATAATTGAAGCACTCAATAATAATATTGCTTATCTTTCGGTTATTTTGTACCTTTTAGATAATACTACTTCTATCCCATCTTATGTTAACTCCGCTGTTTCAGATGAACTAAATAAAATTGATTCGGGAGTAGCAGCTAACTCACCAATCTTTGGTTATTTAGAAGATTATTCCCAATACAAACCACGGGGGCATTACACACGAAATGATGCATTCAACCGATATTTCAAAGCGATGATGTTTGCAGGAAGAATGGGTTTTACGCTTAACGATTCATCTGTTGACAATATCGAGGGGATTAAACAAACTAGAATGGCTTTATCACTTTTATACTCATTTTCAGTAGAAACAGGAAATAAAACTGTCTGGGATTATTGGGACAACATCTGTCGAACAACAAATTTCTTAGTTGGTGGAAGTGATGATCTTACTCCTGCAGAATACTTTCAAGTTTGGGAAGAGGAAGGAACCTTAGATTTCACTGAATTATTGGATGATTCGTTTATAGAATTAATGATTGACTCTTTACAAGAACTTAGAGCTCCAAAAATTAACTCCAGATATGTTGAAGCTTTTGAGGGTCAGGAAAGTGCAATTAAAGGATTCAAACTTTTTGGGCAGAGTTATACCCCTGATGCATATATCTTTCAAGAACTTGTTTGTGACAATCTTCCAACTAGACAGTTTCCCAATTCTCTGGATATATTCTCAGTTTTTGGTAGTGAAAGAGCAGAATATCATTTGAAGTCAGAGAAAAGCTTTAACGGTTATGAAGAGAAAATATTAGCATTAAGGGAAGAATTTAGTGAACTCTCTCTTTCTGATTGGACTCAGAATATCTATTGGCAATGGTTGTATTCTCTTTTACCTTTATTGGAAGAAAAAGAAGCAGGTTATCCAGGTTATAAATCTTACCATCCATTAAAATGATATTTCCC
>CAZPXJ010000230.1:0-3781 GCA_964590855.1 uncultured archaeon | reverse complement strand
ATATTCTCACCAATGGGACCTCAATATTCAACAGATTTTGAACTACTTGACGGTGTATTTACAACACTAAATTCTATCTTCGGTACAACATCATATATTGAATCAGCATTCAGTGCATTATCTCTACAAAACACAAACTTCAATCTATACGATTTGGATTTGACACTTGAAGCAAATACATACTATTACACAGGTGGTGCATCTCCAATACTCTACTATTATATCACTGTTGATGCATTGATTGACGTAGAAATGAGCATGCTCAATGGAGATTATGTTTGGGAAACTACTACTGAAGAAGGATGGTTCAGAGGAAGCATTTGGGTAGGTATTGATGAGACAACTGGTGTAATATTGGGTGCAGGTGCAAAGGCAAGTTTTGACTTTGAAATAACACAGACACCTGATTATGGTATGAATGGTGGTCTAGTATCTGCTTACATGGAAATCATGATAGGCAGTACATTTGGATATCTTCCAGACCTATATTCAGTATTATCTGGCTTACCAGCAGTACCAGAATATGCAATTGTATCAATAATCACAATACTCGGTTTAGCAGGCCTTGCTAGCGCAGTAATATATGCAAAAAAGAGATAAAATTTATCTCACCTCTCTTTTTCTTTTATTGTTTAAAAAATTAAATGAAGGGATTCTTGGCTATCCCCAATTTAACAAGAGTTTTCAAAACTTTGAGACCAAATCTTACCTTGAAATCTAGTTTCTTAGCAGCAACACTTAGCTCTGAAATTCTGATATAAGGAACTTCGTTGTTTAATCCTTGTCTTCTCTCTTTTGATATCATGTCGATATTCATAAGAAGATCAGGAATTGTTCCTGAGATTGATATGTCTTGGACAGGATACTTAACTTCTCCATCCTTTACATACCATCCAGAACCTGTCACAGCAAATCTGCCACTGCTGAAATCAGACATATGTATTCCCATGAAGCTTTTCAACATGAAACCTTCTTTAGTTTCAAAAAGCATCTCATCAAGTGAGGAATTTCCTGGTTCTATGATTGTTGCATATGAACCAATAGCTGGAGGAGTTTTAATAGGATTACCTCCAAAGAAACCTCCTCGTTGAGCTTTTCCATTACTTTCCATGTTAAGCTTTCCAGCATAATAACTATCAAGATAATAGGTTTTTAGAATACCATTTTCAATCAACTTGGTCTGTTCTGTTGGAACTCCTTCCCCATCATAAAGAGCTGAAGTTATCATTTCAGGATGAAGAGGGTCATCTATTAGAGTGAAATTATCTGGAGCAATTTGTTCTCCAATTTTATCCGCATAAACAGTTTCTCCTCTTGAAGCCTTATCACCTCTTAATAGATTTGTAAGAAC
This sequence comes from uncultured archaeon, assembly GCA_964590855.1. Classification (GTDB taxonomy): domain Archaea; phylum Asgardarchaeota; class Heimdallarchaeia; order Heimdallarchaeales; family Heimdallarchaeaceae; genus UBA460. The sequence goes on along the minus strand of CAZPXJ010000230.1, from coordinate 2,430 downwards.
AGTGAAGAGCCCACCAAAGAGACCATAAGACCCTTCGGGAGTAATGATAACAGGATAATCTCCTGCAAGTGACATGGTTCGAGGTTTAGCAGAACTTAATGTTTTTTCAAGAGCGATTTTAGTTACTTCTTTAGGATCAACACCACCTAGTGAACGAGAACCTGCAAAATGAAAATCATAATTTGGAAAACCGTGTGTTGAAAGAAATCCGATTCCTAAACCATAGCCAGCATCACTCTCTACTAAATCTAAGCCTTCGGAAGATTTTAGAAAAGAGTCCCCAATACCAACCATTCCCATCGCTTGAAGGAAATAGATATCTTTTGGAAGTTCTCCAGGTAACAGTTGTTCAAAAATTTCTGCTATTGAGTTGGAATCAACTGCATAGAGGTCTTTATCTGATGGTAGTTTGAATTTACTTTTCTTTGGTTTTGGGAAAGGATACAAATCAGGATCAGTTTTCTTTGTTTTTGCACATTGAATTGCCATATCCACAGTCATTTCAATATCTTTTTTCTCAAATGAGGAGGTATAAGCGAATCCTACGGCGTTGTTTGCGATGACTCTGAAAGATAGTCCATGTTGGATGCCCATATTGTGTTTTGGTTTATCTTTCTCCAGTTCAAGGTTGAAAGATCGTTCATTTATACCAAAAGCTTCGCAATGATCAGCTCCTGTTTTGGTTGCATACTTCAACCCAATATCAAGAGCATTTTGGATTTTTTCGTTTAAATTACTTGTAGCCATTTTTTTCACCCTACTACAATACTTTTGACAGCTAACCAACCAGCAGTAACCCCTACTGGTGCGGATTGACCATCTTTACCGCAAAAACCTATACTATCTAGAGGATTACCCATCTTAGGTGATACTCCAGTAATTTTCATTAGAGTTTCCAGAGTGTTTCCTGCTAATGTTGTTGGTCTGTATCTTTGACCAATCTCTCCATTCTTTATTTCATATATTTCTGAAACACCAAAGTTGAATGTTCCCTTAATTGGATCAACTTGACCTCCTCCTCCTTGCATTAGGAGTAGGCCATTCTTAATTTGCTCAAGTAACTCCTCATCTTTCATTGGGTCTTTAGCTGGAGCAATATAGGTGTTGGTCATTCTAACTATTTGTGGAACATTGTATGCTTGAGCTCTTGAGTTGCCAGTTGCCTTCTGATCAAAATATGCTGCTGAATCTCGATCATTGATGTAAGTTTCCAAAATTCCATCTTTGATGACATAGGTTCTCTGACCTGGAATTCCTTCATCATCATACTTCAAGAAACCAAAGGAGTTGATACCAGAAGACTCTTTCATGGAACCATCATCTATTAAATTTACGTAAGATGATCCGACTTTTTTTCCTATCTTTCCTTTCAGAACACCAGCTGTTTGAACAAAATCTCCTTCTGCACTATGACCAGCTGCTTCATGAGCAAAGAGGTGGTTTATAGTTCCATCTAAAACTACAGGATATTTCCCACCTTTAACTTTTGGAGACTTCAAACCTTCTAAAGCTCTTTCTTTAGCCTTTTCTCCCAATTCGGTTGGATTTCTGAGATCAAAAATATCTAATCCTCCTAGATGACCGATTCTGCTGTAACCTTCAATTGTTTCACTTTCTTCACGAGCAACTGAAAGAGCATACATCATAACATAAGGAACATTATATTCAATTTTTGTTCCCTCTGTTGTAGCAAGGGTCATTCTTCGAAGTACCTCTCTATACAAGGTGGTTCGAGATTTGATTTTATCATCTTCTTGAGCTTTATCAGCCTCTAAAGTCAATTCGATTTTTTCATCAAAACCAGTGTCATCAATTTTCTTTTTCTGTTCTCCTTCAAAAGAATCTTGGATGACTTTAACTTCTGCAAGTTTTATTTCTCTCTTCTTATGCTTCAGATTCAATTTGTTGGCTTCAAGAGCCATTCCAATGACCTCTTCATAACTCTCTAATGGACCGTAAGCAAATCCCCACGAACCTTCATTGAGGATTCTAATACCTATACCAGATTCTATCCCAGTAGTACTTGTTTCAACACGTCCATTGACTGTTCGAATTTGAGTCATTAGTGAATTTTCTGCACGAATATCTGCATAAGTTAATTGCATTTCTTCCAATTTATTTAATGCCTTATCTAAATAATCGCTAGACATACTAATCAAATTCCTTGAATCAACTGTTAATATAAATATATTCAATTGAAGATATTTTATCTCTCAAATAGATTTAAAACTCAGTAACCATTTTTCCAAATATGGACCTTAAACTCAAGGATAAACATATTCTTGTAACTGGTGGAACTGGTGGTATTGGTCGAGCTATTGTCGAACAGCTGGTACAAGAAGATGCTAAAGTATCTATTCATTATCATAAGAACTCATCTAATGCTCAAGAATTGCAGAATAAACACCTATCAGGAAGAGTAGTATTACT
>CAZPXJ010000229.1:0-3832 GCA_964590855.1 uncultured archaeon | reverse complement strand
TATTAGATGCTACAAGAGATTCAATTATTTTACAGACACTAGAAGGTGAGATTTTATATGCTAACAATTCAGCTGCAAACATACTGGGATTGAAGAAAGAGGAAGTAATCAACAAAAACTTAAAAGATCTCAATCCTGAAGAAAGTGAAAACAAGAGAAAGGTCGTAATTGATAAATTATTAGAACATGGTGAAACGATTTATACCCTAAGTTCAATAAGTCCTGAAGGGGAAAGAAAGTTTATAGAATCAAATGTTAAAATCATTTCATATGATGGTAAAGATTGCATGCTTTCAGTAGGTAGAGATATTACAGATAGAGAAGAAGCTGTAATCAAATTAAGGATTAGTGAGAGAAAATCTCGTAGGATCATTGAAACATCTCCATTTGGAATCTGTACGACTACTCTTGATGGAAAGTTTATTTCAGCCAATAATGCAGCAGTAAAGATGTTGGGTTATGAGAGCGAAGAGAGTTTACTAGAAAATGTAAACAAAATTGGCATTGCACGAACACTTTATGCAAATCCTGAAGAAAGACAAGATTTATTATCTTCTTTATCTGAAGAAAATGATTGGGTTAAAAAAGAGATTCAGCTAGTACGCAGAGATGGAAATCAGATTATAACCTCTATGTATATTCATTTGACTAAAGATTCTGAGAGTAAAGAAATCATTGAAGTTTTTCTAGAAGATATCACTGAGAAAAAGAAAGTTCTAGAGCAATTAGCTATAACAAATAAAGCTATAGAAACTTCGATTAGTGCAATTGCTATATCTAACAATAGAGGTATTATTTCTTCAGTGAATCGTGCCTTTCTAGAATTATGGGGGTTTGAAACAAAAGAAGATGTTTTGGGAAGTCATTTCTCTTCCTTTCTGCAAAATCAAGCAACTGATGATTATCTAGAAGCTAGAGAGAGTATGCAAACCCATGGTACATGGAAAGGGGAATCAGTAGGAAATAAAATTGATGGCTCTGAGATTTGGGTAAACGTAGCAGGAAGTACCATTCTAGATGAAGATGGAGATAACTCGGGTACTCTAATCTCCTTTACAGATATAACTGAGAAGAAAATCATGGAAATGACTCTTAGAAGAAATGAAGAGCTTCTTAGATCTATTATTGACAATGCACCTGATGGTTATGTAATAGAAGATATGGTAGGTAATCCGATAAGAGTAAACCCAGCTTTGGAAGAAATGTTAGGATATTCATTTGAGGAACTAAAGGAAGTAAAGCTTGAAGGAATTACACCAGAAGAGGACAGAATGAAAACAAGTGAGATGCTTGAGAAGATTGTTGCTAAAAAAACAACCAAAGGTGAAGTTGAGAAAAGATATATCAAAAAAGATGGAAATATTGTCCCAGTTAGACTTTCTATCTGGAATGTATTTGGCACAAACGATCGATCTGCTTATTTCGTTGGTTTAGTAGAAGATATAACTGAACGAAAGAAAATAGAAGATGAAAGAAGAAAAACAGTAAAAAAAATTCAAAGATTAAATGAGCAGTTAACGGTTAATAATACCATACTTAGACATGATTTAAGTAACAATCTCACCATAATTTTGGGGTCTATTGATATTTTTCTCGAAACTAAGCATGAAGCAATTCTACAAAGAGCTATAAAGGCAACCCAAAAAAGTGAGAATCTCATAGATAAGATGAAGGATGTTAACCAGATCATTATGAAAGAGGAAATTGAACTTGAAAGAACTGATGTTCGTAAAATTGTTGATGAAGTCGTATCATCCTATACTGATCTTGATATTGAGATTGAGGTTAAAGGAGAGGAATTTGCGAAAGCTGATAACACATTAAAATCAGTTATTGATAATCTTATAGGAAATGCCTTTAAGCATTCGGAAACAAAGAAAATTCTGGTTAACATATTTAACTCAGGTGAGAGATGTAGAATCGAGATAGTTGATTTCGGAAAAGGGATTCAAGATGAATTCAAGGACGGTGTATTCGATTATGGTTATAAATTTGGAAAATCAGCTGGTTCAGGTTTGGGACTCTACATTGTTAAAAAATCTATTGAACTTTTGGAAGGTACAATTATTCTAAGTGATAATGAACCTTCAGGAACAAAATTTGAAATTTCTCTAGAAGCAGCTTAAGAAAGATAAAAGGGAGATTAGAAATAAACTATTCCTATTAATCTCCAGAAAAATGGTAAGACAAAGGCAATAAGAAGTAAACCAAAGAGGTCTACAAGAGAACCTACTTTTGCCATTTCCCTCACTGTATATTTCTCCGTACTATATGCTATCATTGTCGGTGGAGTTCCTTGAGGTAGCATAAAATCAACACTAGAACCAATTGCAGCAACTACAGCTAGAAGTACTGGATCTATTCCGAAGAGCAATCCTAAAGGTATAACTAAGGGAACCAATATGGATGCTGACCCAGTATTAGAAGCTATGAAAGTAAGTATAATACTAACCACTGCAATGAGTGCGATAAATACAATACCACTGGATATTCCAATTTTTGCTAGAGAATAAGCAATCAAATCTCCAGCTCCTGATTCAGTTAAGATAACTCCTAAAGTTAAACCACCACCGAAGATAAGAATAGCATTCCAATTCAAATCGTTTACATCCTTTCCTCTCAGTACCAAACTTTTATCAAATATTGCTGGAACAAATAGAAGGAAGGCTGCAATTATAGCAACGATTGAGGAAGAAAATGTTGGGAAGAGATATTTCTTGATTGTCCCTTCAAGGAACCATAATATCAAAGCTAGAACAAATACTGAAAGAACATAGATTTGTTTTTTCTTTAGATGACCCATATTATCTAGCTCTTTTTTAACAGCCGATTTAGCATCTGTAATACTCTCCTTTGGAACTTCAGGTTTATAAACTAACCATAAATAAAGCCAGATTAAGGGGAGCATTAAAATTACTATTGGTAATCCAAAAATAAACCACTGACTAAAACTGATAGTTACACCCGCATATTGTGATAATAGAGCAATAGCAATTGGGTTTGCGGGAGTACCTATAGCACTTCCAATTCCACCAAGAGAAGCACTATAAGCTATACCCAAAATCAGAGCTTTACCATATTTTTCAACTTTCTTAGGATCTATATCTTGGTTCACTTTTAGTTTGTCTGTTACAGCTACTGCAATAGGAATCATTGTTGCAGCAGTAGCAGTATTACTCATAAACATAGAAAGAAATGCAGTAATTATCATCATCAACAACATGAGTATTTTGGGATTATTTGGACTAATTCTTACTATGTTAAGCGAAATCCATTTATCTAATCCTGTTTTGTTCATAGCTTTGGAAATTACAAATCCTCCAAGAAACAAGAAAATAACCGGTTCAGCAAATGGAGCTAGTAATCCTTTAGCACTCAAATTAAGTGCAATTACACCAAGCACCGGAATAAGAAGACTTGTAGCTACTAAAGGTATAGTTTCCATCACCCATAGGATACCCACAATAAATAATAGAGATAGAACCACGTTTGATCTATAAGGCAGTCTTAATGAGAAATGTACCCACTTTTGTCCCTTGTAATCTATTTTCAATGAATTACCAGGAAGAGTTAGATTAAGTCCATTTTCTATGTTGCTAGAAATTTCTACACTGAAATTACCTATGACTGGCAAAGGATTGACTGTGTTATTTAGATTGTCAGTTATTGTTGCTCGGATTAAGAGTTGTTTGTTGTATCCTACCTCAACTTTAGGTGAATATGCCAACCATAAGGTTAGATTATCACCTAAATTATAGGTTTCTATAGCTTCAGGGTGTGTTGTTCCATTGAACAACTCAAAAGTGAAATTAACTTGGGCTGTGTACTGGTT
>CAZPXJ010000228.1:0-3839 GCA_964590855.1 uncultured archaeon | reverse complement strand
CGTTTAAGTGGGTCCCCTCACGTGCGTTGAGGGGAAAAGATCATTAGGAATGCGAATACCCGGAAGAGAGGCCAAAGTTGAAAGATTAATAAACCCCTTTTGTTCAAAAAGTATGATACTATGTCAAAGGAAAAAATGAAAGGAATTTCTGTGAAGAAAAGTGAAGACTTTTCTCAATGGTATACTGAACTAATTCAAAAGGCTGAACTAGCCGATATTAGATATAACATCAAGGGTTTGGTACCGTACAGAGCATGGGCATCTATCACTATAAAGAGAATGTACGACAAATACGAAAAAATCCTTGAAAAGAAGGGACACTATCCTCTAATCATGCCTACCCTTATACCGGAAAGAAATTTCTTGCTCGAAGCTGATCATGTAGAAGGCTTCTCCCCCCAAGTTTTCTGGGTCACTCATGGTGGTGAAAAGAAACTTGAGGAAAAGCTAGCTTTGAGACCTACAAGTGAAACAGCCTTGTATCAGATGTATTCTTTATGGATAAGGAGTTACAATGATCTACCTTTCAAGAGATATGTCTCTGGTCAAGTTTTCCGCTACGAAGGTGGAGATACTCGAGCATTCTTTAGAGCACGTGAATTTCATTGGATTGAGTCACATGACGTATTTGCAACTGAAGAGGAAGCGAGACAACAAGTTGTGGAAGACATGGAAACAACATATGAAATGCTTCAAGATGAATTTGCCATCCCAATTATCTTCTTCCAAAGGCCAGAATGGGACAAATTTGCTGGTGCAGTTCATACATACGCAGCTGATGCTTTAATGGATTCAGGAAGAGTCTTACAATTACCTTCGACTCACCTCTTGGGTCAAAACTTCTCTAAACCTTTCAATGTTACATTCATTGACAAAGATAATGAAGAAAAATTTGGATATATCACATGCTACGGTCCTGCAATAAGCAGAATCTATGGTGCAATGATTTCTCTATTAGGAGATGATCAAGGATTAATACTCCCTTGGGATTTGGCACCTCTTCAGATAGTTATCATCCCTATCTATAGAGCTGATTCTAAAGACATGGTTTTAGAGAAAGCAAATGAGTTATCTAAGACAATAACTGACTACATTCCTGAAATCTACATGAGACTTGACGATAGAGATTACATTAGTCCTGGGGAGAAATTCAATGAATGGGAACTTAAAGGCGTTCCTCTCAGGATTGAGATTGGTCCTAAGGATATTGAGAACAAACAAGTAGTTGCTGTTAATAGAATCTCTGGAGAAAAATTGAGAATAAAGCAAGATGAATTAGAGAAATTCATCAAGGAATATTCAGAGAAATTTACCAAACAACTCAAAGATAAATATGCAGTCCAGTTCGAAACACAACTAGTATCTGTAGAAACCATTGAAGAAGTAAAGAAAGCTATTGGAGACAACAAAATCGCTTGTGCTGGTTTCTGTTCAATAGACTTCGAAGGTGAAGCATGTGCAGAAATTGTTGAGAAAGAGGTTAAAGCATATGTCAGAGGAAAAAGAGTTGATAAGGAAACTAGAAAGTTCGAAAAGTGTCTAGTCTGCGGTAAGCCAGCTCATGAAACTGTCTATATAGCAAGAAGCTATTAGACACCTTTATATTTTTCTACAGTAAAAAGTCAAATAGGGGAAAGTAATAACTCAGATATGGACTTGATAGAGAAAGCCAGAGATCTTCTATCTAAAAATACTATCACAAGAACTACAGGTTATAGCAACAAGGAAGAGAGGATCATTTTTACAGCACCAAGTCCTGGTACTTATAATCAGCAATGGTTCTGGGATAGTTGTCTTCATAGTTTGGTATGGCAGAAAATAGATACTGATGAAAGAGCTTTTGATGAACTAAAGAGCTTGTACATTGGGAAAGGTGAGAGAGACCTTTTTCCACATATGATTTTTTGGGACTATAAGAAGACGGACCTATTTTGGTTGATTTTTGATAGACTCTACCCAACAAACAGGTATTCTGAGCTAATACAACCACCAATAATTGGTTATCCTCTTCTCAAACTACTAGAAAATGGACATGAGAAAATCGATGAATTAACCCAAGAAACCTTTCGTTATTATAAGCAACTTGCTGAATGCAGAGATCCAGAAAAGTCGGGATTAATTACTATTGTACACCCATGGGAAAGTGGATTAGACTCTTCCCCCAAATTTGATCTAGAATTAGAAGATAAAAAAATGCTGAGAATAAAGCAATGGTCACGCATGAGGAATTTGTTAAAAGAATTTCACATGTACAATTGGAATCAAAACCAAATGGCTTTGAAATCTAGTTTTAGAGTAAAATGTGTATTAACAAACACGCTGTATTTATGGGGATTGAGTTCATTCATAGAAGTTCTTGACAAACTTAAATTTAAAGATGAAAAACAAGAATTAGAAGTAATCAAGCAAAGAGCTTTAACTGGATTATTAGATAAGTGTTGGAATGAGGAAGATGGCTTATTCTATGATATTGACATGAATAGAAATTTTACTCATCAAATTAAGATTTCAACAATATCATCGTTACTACCTTTGATGTTAGATATACCGAAGAATATGAAGGATCAGCTGATTGCTCATCTAACTAACAAAGAAGAGTTTTGGACTAAATATCCTATTCCAACAGTTTCAATGTCAGAGAGATCATTTAACCCAACTGATTCTTCCTTGCTTTGGCGAGGTCCTACATGGATTAATACTAACTACTTCATTTGGTTGGGATTAAAGAAACACAAAGAGGATAAATTTGCAAATTTGATTGCTACCAAAACCAAGGTACTTGTTGAAAAGTCAGGTTTTAGAGAGTTTTATAATCCTCTAACTGGAGAAGGTGCAGGAGCAGAGAATTTCGGTTGGTCAACTCTTGCTGTCCTAATGGAATGAAATTTCACAGAAAGATAAATCCCAAAACCAACAACAATTGTCCAGTTACGTAAGTGAACCTAGTAATAACTCGTTCATGCTTGAATTGGATTACAAATTTGCCAATACCATTCAACATATCTGAGATAACAAAAAACCATTTACCAAAATATAGAAGCTCAAAACCTGTAACTGTCCCATTAAGAAAGTTGTACTTACACTCATTAATGCTATGATAATAATATAAGCTGTTACGACCATAGTAATATCTCCTGTATGTTTCGCCATTCTGGTATGCACTATTATCGCTCCAATAACAAATGGTGTGGCTAGAATAATAATCACCACTGAAAGTGACCGATATTTTGAGCTGTTATTATGAATGCTACCACGTATAAAATATGACCTTATTCCTTGTTAGGCGTCAAATCTATTAGTTCGTATTCTCGGTTACCTATTCCTAATGCATGAGCACTTGATAGTTGAGATTCAGCAATTATTGGACGAGATTCTTCATCCACCCATACACTGAAAAGACCAAGCTTCTCTTCGCCAGCTTCCATTGCTTTGGGGACCGGTTCAATAGTTGCCATGGGTGCTTTGATTCCTGTTTCTGCAGGTGATTTTGGCATCCCAGGAGATTGGGTTACTAGGTCAACACAAGCTTGATCTATAGCAATCGGATCTTCTGAATAGAATATCCCCAAGTCAGGAACCAAGATATTACCACCAGCTGTAGCACAATCACAATGGCTAGTAATATCAATTGCTACATTGATGTAACGCAATCTATCAACCCCTACACCTTTTACTACTCCTGCAGCATTATCCATCATCCTTTCAACTTGTTCTACATTTGGAACACGCTTCTTTCTAGCAAAAACTTGTCTCTCTTCCATCTCCTCGGGTTTAATACCAAAATGACATTTAGAAAAACACATCAAACAAGCAATACAGTTGTCAGCATCATGAACGAT
>CAZPXJ010000227.1:0-3852 GCA_964590855.1 uncultured archaeon | reverse complement strand
TTTGAGCAATTTGAGGAATCAGTAAAAATCCCAAAGGTTGGTTTAGATCTCTCTAAGGTTCTTTCTACTATTCGTGATTTGTATGCTTTATCAAATTATAAATTCAAAGGGTACAATCAATTACTCTTTGACACTGATGACATAGATATTCTTGTAATTAAAATCGGGGAAGATACTAATCTAGCGCTATTTTTCAGAAAAACATTAGAAAAAGGTGAACTAGAAATAGATTCGATTCGTCGATATGTAACAAAAATTGGTAAACTAATTGACATTGGTCAAATCGATTTAATTGAACAAGATATCAAAACAAGAGAAAAAGAACTTAAATCATTCTATGAGGATTTGGAAGAAAAACTCAACAAAGAGCGGCAAGTGCACATTAAACTTGGAGCTTCTTCAGATGATTTGAAAGACCTTGATAGAGTATCTAAAGACATTGAAGAAATTACTAAAAACATAGAAATTACTGAACTTGAGAGAGATAATAAACAAGAAGAAATAACTATTCTTGAAGATAAGATATCCTCAGAAGAAGGAAGGATGGATTTAGTTAAAAAAGAGTTGAGATTAAAACGATCAAACTTGAAGGATCTAGAACAAAGGATTGAAGATCGTGAAGAGAGAAAAACTGTTCTTGAAGAAGTACCTGATGAAGAGAGAGACAAAAATAAGATTACTGAAATAATCAAGGAAATAGAAGAATTGAAAGAGAATCTCGATTCAGAGAAACTTGATATTGAGACCAAAAGTGAACAAATCAATCATCTTAAAGAAAAACTTGAGGAAGACAATCAGAGATTGGAAGGAAGAAATTCAGAAAAATTACGTAAAGAAGAACGCATCCAAGATTTGTATAGAGAGCTTGAAGAAAAAATGAGCAAAGAGGGAACGATTCAAGATGTTGTTACACTTAAAAAAGATATAAATAAGCTAGCAAAAATCGAAGAGGAAATTAAGGAATTAAATGCTCAAATATCGAATACAAAGAATAGACTAAACGAAAAGGATCACGAAATAAAAATTCTGAAAGACAAAATAAAGGATATTGATAAGCAGATTGATGATTATGAAAACAGTATTCAAGACAATCTGGAAGAAATCTCTAAACTTCAAGAACAGATGAAAAAAGACAAAAAAGAAATTACTGAACTGAAAAAAGATCTTGCGACTGAAAATGATGACAAAAAACGTAAGAAAATTGAAAAAGAAATTGAAAAACTTGAAGCTGATGTAGATTACTGTGTTGGCTGCATAGAAGCTGATACTGCTAAAATGGAGAAAAACAAAGAAAATCTCCAAGAATTATCCAAACGTATGAAAGAAGAAAAGAAATCTTTGGAGAGAGCTCAAAAAGAATTAGATCTCAAAGATCAGCAGTTAGAAGGATTATATAAAGAGCTAGAAGCTGAACTAGAAATTCAAAAATCTTTGATAAAAGATGTAGATAAAGGGGAAGAACTCCGAGAAGCAACTAAGGTATCAAAGGAAATTGTTGAAATTGAAAACAAAATCAACAAAATCAAAGCTGATATAGCCTCAAGGATAGCTGAATTAGAAGAATTGAAGGAAAAGATAGAAGAAAATTAGCACGTGATTCAGATTCTTCTTATTTTTTATCTACTGTGAATTTAATGACACTATTGTTACAAATAATAGAATAGATACCTATTCAGGTTTTGGAATGATATTTATTTTGTGTACAAGAGTATTCGTTTCTTTTAACAATATCACCTTTTGTAGAACACCCGATGCGAATTTGCAGTTTTGGGATTGTCAGACCATTTTTGAGATAAATAACACATTTGAAGTGATAGACTGTTCAAGTTAATTAAAATAAAGATTTGAAATATAAAAATAGATGATAATCTGCTAGAATAGTGTCTCAATCAGTAAAAATGTAGAATCTTTGAGTTTCTTTTAGGTTTCATTTGAGTTTCCTTTTTGTCATATGAATGTCTTGTTTATGTATCAGAGTAGATAATATAATTAGTTGTGTACAAGTCATTATAGAAATGAGAATCAGTCAAAACATCAAACCTCCCTGCAATCTTGATCAATCAGAATTTACTTTAGGTAATCTGTTGAAAGTTCCTATCAATTTGTGTGTTTCAATGATTAGACTAGTTAAAGTTTCAATAATTGAAATCTCTTCTAATACGTTCAGACATTTATATCTCTTTTCCTCCTCAAATATTCGAATAGTTGAATTAGAGGACGAGATTATATAAATGTTTAAACGAATATTATTAGGATAAAGAAGAGAGTAGAAACACAACAAGAGAACAAGAAAGATGCAGCACAAAAAAACGGAGGTTATGTGGAGACAATAATTTGCTAGTATTCTCATTCTTCAAAGAAGCAGATGGGTTTAGAATGGGCAACAACAAGAAAACAGTTCTAATAGTATTTGGTTTGCTTATAGTTCTGATGGGGAGCTTGAGTTTAATCCACACAGTAGATTCTAGAACATCAGAAGAAAATCATGATTACACTTTAAATTTAGATCTTTCCAGCGTTATTTTTCAAATAGAGTGGTATTATCCTCTGCAATGGTGTTCACAGACACCATCAATTATTGATATCAACCTAGATGGTGCACAAGAAATTCTACTGTCTGGATATTGTATAGATAAGGATGGTCAGCTTATGTGGTACAAGTCAAGTTCAGCTACAGCTGCTCAAACAACATGCGGTTTTGCTGATATAAACAAAGATAACTATTTAGATATAGTTACAGGAATGGCAGGAAAGATTCAATGTACTAACCGTTTTGGAACAACTATCTGGTCATATGAACGCGACGGAGACAGCTCGATGTTCAAAACTCCTTGTATCGCAGATGTTGATGGGGATTCCAATTTCGAAATTATCAGCAGTACAGATTGGGATGGATTATTCTGTGTTTCTCACGAAGGTAATCTGCAATGGCGTCTTGAATTCCCAGAAACAGGAAAAACAGGAGAACCTGCTATTGCTGATATCAATAGTGATGGAACAATGGAAATCATTGTTACTCATGGTAAGAACCTATATTGTATTAATGGACAAGGAGATATTGTTTGGGAGACAGAATTTAGCGTCTATCTAACTGATTGTATTGGTATCGCTAACTTTGATTTCATCTCTACCAGTCTGGAAATGATTGTAACAACTGATACTCATCTTCATTGCGTTAATAATCTTGGAAATATTCTTTGGTCCAGTTCAATTGGTTATGGAGATTATGAAAATCCATTAATTGTTGATATAGACTCTAACGGGTTCATGGATATAATTATGTGCTCAGGCGCAGGTATAGTATATTGTTTCAGTAATACTGGCACTTTATGGTGGGAAAAAGATACTCAAGAATCGCTCCTAGGAACTCCTTCAGCTATGGATTTTAACAGTGATGGATTCTTAGAGATTATTGTAAGTTCTAGAAGTAACAATATAATTGTAATGGATTGTTTGGGAAACATACTCATTTCCTATAATATGTATATCTCTGCAAGAACACCGCTAATGATTGCAGATCTTGATGGTAACAACCGTTTCGAAATTATAGCAATTTGTGAAGATGATTATCTATATTGTTGGGAATTGTTTGGCATATCGATGTCAGGTGCTCAAAGAATTTTATCTTACAATGGCGGTATTTCTAGAACTCGAGCTTTGGATAGCGATGGAGATTATATTGACGATACAACTGAAATAGGTTTACAAAGCAATAGTGCGAGTATGGATACAGATGGAGATCAAATTATAGACGGTATGGAATTATACAACTATGGAACAAGTTTGACATCTAATGATACAGACAATGACAACATAGACGACAAATCTGAGGTTGATATTTATAATACAAAC
>CAZPXJ010000226.1:0-3929 GCA_964590855.1 uncultured archaeon | reverse complement strand
TTTAGAGATCGGGCATTATCGCTTATAGTTTCTGATGCAGTTCACAAGAAAAAGAAATCAATAGTTGGTTCAAGCACTGGTTCCTTTGGTATAAGTCTGGCTGCCTATTCAGCTAAAGCTGGTTTGGAAACTACCAATGTTGTACCTCAAAACCTTGAATTATCCAAGATTGAACAGATGAAGATTTTTGGTAGTAAGGTAATTGAAATTGGTGATTCAGTTTTTGATGCTAAACTTAAAGCACAAGAACTTGCATCCAAAAATGACAGTTATTTAGCCTCACCAGATACTAGTCTCTTAACCATAGAAGGTCAAAAAACTATTAGTTTAGAACTTGTAATTCAATTGAAAAGTATAACTTCTATAATTGTTCCTCGTGGTGCAGGATCACTGATTTACTCCATTTTTAAAGGATTTCTAGATGCTCAGGAATCAGGATGGATAGAGAGAATACCAGCAATTTATGCAGTATCATTGGAAAAATCTAGAGTATCCCATCTTGCTGAATCTTTGAATATTACAAAACCTTTCCTTCTTGAGGAAGTTAAAGAGATTTTGAAAAAAACAGATGGGCAAGAAATTGAAATTAAAGCAGAGGAGATGATCACAGCTGCCATGTTATTAGCTAAACGTGAAGGTCTATTTATTGAACCTGGATCAGCTTCTGTTTTGGTTGCAGCTGAACAATTGATTCAGAATAAGTCAATAGTAGCTAATAGTTCAGTTTCGATTTTATCTGGTTCTGGTTTTAATGCTTTGAATATCTATGCATCACAAATGAGAGGTAAGAAAAAAGTGGTGTGGGGTTTATCAGAAAGTTCAACAACAAAATTCGAAATATTAAATCTGATAGCTGAAGGTAAAGCTATCTATGGTTATTCTATTTGGGAATCATTAGGTAAAACTCAATCTCTTCAATCAATATATCAACATTTGAATGAACTTGAAGATAAAGGTATTATTACTTCTTCAAAGACAACTAAAAGAAAGGAATATGAGCTATCAACGAAAGGGATTGAAACAATTGAAAAAATGAGGGGTTTGATCGATTTCATCTGACAAAGGTACTTTTAGAAACAGATAGAACAAAAAAAAGAGAAAATAAGTTTATTACTCGTTAGGTCTGAACCAATTTTGGAATTGAAACAGAGTACCATTTTCGCATATTTGAAGCATTTCTTGTATCCTGTCACGAATACGTAATTGATCCATATCACCATTACAGTCTTCAGAGCAATTGCAGTCTCCCAACATTTCACCAAAACGTGAATGATTAAAGAGAAATTCCATGTTACAAGTTAGATTCTGAAATCTGTTTCTGAATCTTTCCACTACATTGTGTGCATAGCTGTATGGTGTTTCATCGTTAACAACAGTTGCCGTTGGAGTAACTTGTGTTGCAGCTGAAACCTGCATAGAAACTATGAATACCAGTAATAAACTGAATCCAAGTAGAACTTTATTTTGTTTCATTTGATTCAAATTCATTATAATAATGGTATATGAATACCTTATTCTTTAGAAAACTAAAGTTGATGTTATCTTCAAACCAAAAAGGTTTTATTTATGTATACAAGTAGAATCTTGTATAATTATATGGTCGTAAGATAAATGGAAGCTGAAATTGAGATAGAAGTTAGTTTAACTGAAAAGATGACAAAAGAAGTTAATTCAATCAGGAGTTTAGCACTTATAGTTACATTTACAGGATTGGTTTTCCTATCTACATCTATATTTTACCTGAATATTGCATCTTCGACAGGATTCTTCAATATAGGCGAAGCTTTTGTTTATATTGCAGCCCTGATTGGAGGTCCAGTGACAGGAGCAATTGCGGGAGGAGTAGGTGCTGCTTTAGCTGATCTTGCTTTAGGGTTTGGAATTTATGCTCCAGCAACTTTGATTCTGAAAGCAGCTGAAGGTTTTGTTGTAGGTTATTTATTCTTCATAAGTAAGAAATTTAAAAAATGGATTCAGTATACAATAGTCGGTGTTTTGTGCACTTTCTTAATTGCTTTTTCAGCAGTATTTACTCTCGATACTTTTACAATAGAAACTTCCTTTTATGGAGCTGCTGGAGCAGACAATGTTTACTCTTTATCAGTACCAGGTTATGTTTTGTTGATTCTTGCTGTTGTACTTAGTGGTTTCATGCTGTTAGCAATATTGAAATTTGGAGAAAAAGGTGCAATGGCGTTGTCTTGTTCCATAGGAGGAGTGATAATTGTTGTAGGTTATTTCATCTACCAAGCTTTTATAATTGGTGTAGGTGCAGCTGGTGCAGCGATTGAGATACCGTTCAATATAGCGCAAGTATTTTTTGGAGCAGCGATTGCAATTCCTCTTGTTTCATATCTAAGAGATCTGGGAATCATCCATTCAAATAAAGATGATTTAGAAGAGGATATCTCTGAAGATCAAATAACAGAAAATGAAACAAAAGAAACTTAAACTCTGAGAAATAGTGAAAACAATGCTAGATATTACCAACCTTAGTGTAAGATATTTAAGAGGGAAAAGTCTAGCATTGGATTCGATAAGTTTTTCTGCGGAACAAGGAGAATTTATTGTTATTGCAGGGGCTAGTGGAAGTGGAAAAAGCACATTGGCAAAAGTCATTTTAGGTTTAATACCTGCATTTGAGGAAGCTCATATTAAAGGGAAAATTTTCTTCAAAAACAAAGATTTTACTAATTTTTCCAGAAAGGAAAGGAT
This sequence comes from uncultured archaeon, assembly GCA_964590855.1. GTDB lineage: Archaea > Asgardarchaeota > Heimdallarchaeia > Heimdallarchaeales > Heimdallarchaeaceae > UBA460. The sequence goes on along the minus strand of CAZPXJ010000226.1, from coordinate 1,214 downwards.
AGAGTTGTTAGGGTATGTTCCCCAATATCCAAGTGATTTCACTACATCATTATTAGTAGAAGAAGAGATTGTTTTCATGCTTGAGAATCTAGGATTAGGGAGTGAAAAGATTAATGAAATATTAGAAGAGATAATAGAATTACTAGATATCAATCACCTTCGAAATCGCTTAATAACAGAATTAAGCTCGGGTGAACTGCAAAGAGTTTCACTTGCTTCAGCATTAGCTTTCTTACCGCCTATACTCGTACTGGATGAACCTATTGCACGAATTGATCCTAAAGCTGAAGTAGAGTTTGCAAATCTTCTTAGAAAAATTGCCGATAAAGGTCACATTGTTTTAGCTTTTGAACATCGTTTAGATTATTTATTAGGTAAAGCAGATAGATTGATTGTTCTAGATAAAGGTAAACTAACTTGTGATGGAATCCCAGAAAAAAACATCGAAATCCTGAAAGCAATTGATCCCCCAGAAATTAGTTTGATTAAACCTATAGGTAAGAAACATTTCTATTTATCCATTGAAGAAGCTGTAGAATCATTTTCTGAAAAACCGATTGAACTTAAAGAAACTCAACTACCTGAAGATGAAATATTAGATTTTGTGAAGCATGAGAAGATAGTTAACTTTGAAGATGTTAGTTTTAGCTACTCTAAGAAATCAGACCTGATTTTAAAGAATATTTCATTCTCTATTTCAGCTGGTCAGATTGTAGGATTAATGGGAATTAATGGGAGTGGGAAATCTACTCTACTTCGATTACTCTCAGGGATTATCTCTCCAAGTGAAGGTTCTATATTACTCTTTGATAAGAAAGTTAAATCTGCAAAAAAAGTAAGCAAAGACATTCTCTATTTGCCAGAAAATGCAAAACTATTCCTGGTTGGACCTACTCCTTTAAGAGATTTAGAAAGGGTATGGAAGGATAAGGATAAGGTTTCACAATTCTATAAAAAGTTAGGACTAAATTCCTTAATGAATAAAAAGCTCTATCATCTAAGTGAAGGCGAAAGAAGATTATTTGCTCTGATAAATTCATTTCAAATAGAAGGAAAAATCATTCTTCTAGATGAACCTACCATTGCATTAGATAAAAATGGAAGAGATATGCTTTCTCAATTTTTAAGTCAAGCAAAATCTGAAGGTAAGATAGTTATTATAGCCTCTAATGATCCTAGGATATATCATTTCTATGATAGAATCATAGTCTTGA